>NZ_WAAS01000381.1:0-4674 GCF_008806585.1 Micromonospora sp. AMSO12t | reverse complement strand
ACCGGCCCGTCGGACCCGGGCTCCGGGTACTCCATGAATGCGTCCTCATCGGACTCGTACCGATACACCATGCCGCCCAGAGTAGGAGGCATTGTCCCTTTAGGTGTGAATAATGGGAAATTGTGGGCGGAGTCGTTTCGGCTCGTGTTGGGGATCCGCGCCGCGGGGCCTGTGTCGAGCGGGGTCGCGCCCGCCTGCCGGGTCCGCGCCGGCGTGGCCGGCGGCGGTGCGAGAATTGCCGACGTGACCGGCGAACACTACTTCACCGCTGAACCCACGACCGCCGCCAACCCGCGCGAGGTCGAGTTCTCCGTCGCCGGCCGCGACTACACCCTGGCCTCCTCCGCCGGCGTCTTCTCCGCCGCCCGCCTCGACCCCGGCACGGCGGTGCTGCTGCGCAAGGCCGACCTGCCGTCCGCCGGGTCCACCGGCGCCCTGCTCGACCTCGGCTGCGGCTTCGGCCCGATCACCTGCGTACTCGCCAGTTCCGCCCCCACGGCGGCCGTGTGGGCCGTCGACGTCAACGAACGGGCCCGGGAACTCACCGCGGCCAACGCCGCCCGGGTCGGCGCGGCCGACCGGGTACGCGTCGCCGCGCCGGACGACGTACCCGCCGAGCTGACCTTCGCGGAGATCTGGTCCAACCCCCCGATCCACGTCGGCAAGGACGAGCTGCACGCGATCCTGCTGCGCTGGCTGCCCCGGCTCGCCCCGGACGGCGTCGCCTGGCTGGTGGTGGCCCGCTATCTCGGCGGGGACTCGTTGCAGCGCTGGCTGGTCGAGCAGGGCTGGCAGGTGGGGCGCCACGCCAGCCAGAAGGGCTACCGGGTGCTGCGGGTCACCCGGTAATTGATTGGGCCGCCCGGCCCGTGCTCGGGCAGGATGCCGACGTGGGATACGTGGACGTGGCAGCGGTCGGGCACATCCTTCCCGACGGCCGGGAGCTCTTCTCCGACGTGTCGTTCCGGGTCGGTGAGGGTGCCAAGGTGGCCCTGGTCGGGCCGAACGGCGCGGGCAAGACGACGTTGCTGCGGATGGTCGCCGAGGACCTGCCGGTGAAGACCGGCGCGATCGCGCGCGCCGGCGGGCTGGGCGTGATGCGCCAGTTCATCGGGATGATCGGCGACGAGTCGACGCTGGCCGACCTGGCCCTGTCGCTGGCCCCGCCCGTGCTGCGCGACGCCGGCCGCCGGCTGGTCGAGACCGAGGAGGCCATGCGCGCCGCCGAGGTCCGCGGCAAGTACAGCACCGCCGCCGGCAAGGCCCAGCTGGCGTACGCGGACGCGCTCGCGGCCTGGGGCGAGGTCGGCGGGTACGACGCCGAGGTGCTCTTCGACACGGTCGCCACCATCGTGCTCGGTCTGCCCTGGGAGAGCGCCCGGGAACGACCCGTCCGGACCCTCTCCGGCGGCCAGCAGAAGCGCTTCGCCCTCGAACTGCTGCTGCGCGGCCCCGACGAGGTGCTGCTCCTCGACGAGCCGGACAACTTCCTCGACGTGCCCGGCAAACGGTGGCTGGAAGGGCGGCTGCGGGAGTCGACCAAGTCGGTGCTCTACGTCTCGCACGACCGGGAACTGCTCGCCCAGACCGCCGACCGGGTGGTCGCCGTGGAGGGCGGCAGCGCCTGGGTGCACCCGGGTGGCTTCGCGAGCTGGCACTCCGCCCGGCTGGCCCGGCACGCCCGCCTCGACGAGCTGCGCAGGCGGTGGGACGAGGAACACCAGAAGCTGCGCGAGCTGATGCTGATGTACAAGCAGAAGGCCGCGTACAACGACGGGCTGGCGTCGCGCTACCAGGCCGCGCAGACCCGGTTGCGCAAGTTCGAGGAGGCCGGGCCGCCGCCCGTACCGCCGAAGGACCAGGACATCCGGATGCAGCTCACCGGCGGGCGGACCGGCAAGCGCGCGGTGATCTGCGACCAGCTGGAGCTCGACGGCCTGACCTTCCCGTTCGACCTGGAGATCTGGTACGGCGACCGGGTCGCGGTGCTCGGCGCCAACGGCACGGGCAAGTCGCACTTCCTGCGGCTGCTCGCCCGGGGCGGCACCGACCCCGACCCGGCCAACGGGCCGGTCGACGGCGCCGCCGCGCTCGCGCCGGTGGTGCACGACGGGGTGGCCCGGCTCGGCGCGCGCGTGCGCCCCGGGCACTTCTCGCAGACCCACGACCGGCCGGAACTGATGACGAAGACCCTCGTCGAGATCCTCTGGCGGGGCGACGAGCACCGGACCGGCATGGACCGGCACGCCGCGATGGCGGCGCTGAGCCGGTACGAGCTGGCGGGGCAGGGCGACCAGCGCTTCGGCACGCTCTCCGGCGGTCAGCAGGCGCGCTTCCTGGTGCTGCTGCTGGAGCTCTCCGGCGCGACGCTGCTGCTGCTCGACGAGCCCACCGACAACCTCGACCTGGCCTCGGCGGAGGCGCTGGAGGCCGGGCTGACCGCGTTCGAGGGGACCGTGGTGGCGGTGACCCACGACCGCTGGTTCACGCGCACCTTCGACCGGTTCGTGCTCTTCCGGGGCGACAACGAGGTGGTGGAGACACCGGAGCCGGTCTGGGACGTGGCGTGATCCCCGCCGACCTGGCCGACCGCCTCTGCGCCGTCGACGGGGTCGTCGCCGTCGCGCTCGGCGGCAGCCGGGCCCGGGGCGAGCACCGGCCCGACTCCGACTGGGACCTCGGCCTCTACTACCGGGGCGAGCTGGACGTGCCGGGGCTGCGCGCCGTCGCCGCCTCGGTGGCCGACGAGGCGGTCGAGCTGACCCCGCCCGGTGGGTGGGGGCCCTGGGTCGACGGCGGCGGATGGCTGCGGGTCGGCGGGGCGGCCGTCGACTGGATCTACCGTGACCTCGACCGGGTGCACCGGATCTGGGCCGACTGCCGGGCCGGCCGCTACGAGGTCGGCGTGCAGGCCGGGCACCCGCTCGGCTTCTACTCACCCGCCTACGCCGGCGAGGTGGCGTACTGCCGGGTGCTCGGCGACCCGACCGGTGAGCTGACCGCGCTGCGGGAGGAGACGCTCGCGTACCCGCCCGCCCTGGCCGACGCGCTGACCGCCGGCGGCTGGGAGGCCCGCTTCCTGATCGGCGGCGCGGCCAAGGCCGCCGTGGCCGGCGACAGCGGGTACGTGGCCGGCTGCCTGTTCCGGGTGGTCGGCGTACTCGCCCAGGTGCTGCACGCCCGGGCCGGGCGGTGGCTGGTCAACGAGAAGGGCATGATCGCCTCCGCCGGGCGGCTGCCGGGCGTGCCGCCCGACTTCACCGGGCGGGCGCAGGCGCTGCTGGGCGGGGTCGGGCACACGCCGGACGAGCTGGCCGGCACGCTCGCCGCCGCGCGCCGGCTCGTCGCCGACGTGCTCGACTGACGGTCCACGGTCCACGAGACGTAGGGCGGCTTCGCGGCCCGTGCACGGCCTCGCCGGCTGCGTGGTGGGCTTCGCAGCCTGTGCGTCCGTGGTGGGGCTTTGTGGTCTGCGGCGTGCGCCAGGCTGGCGGGCATAGGGTGGAGCTCGTGACTGAGATGACCTACCGCCGGTTGGGCGACTCCGGGCTCGTGGTGTCCGTGGTCGGCATCGGCTGCAACAACTTCGGCCGCAAGCTCGACCTCGACGGCACCCGGGCGGTGGTCGACGCCGCGCTCGACGCCGGGATCAACTTCTTCGACACCGCCGACATCTACGGAGAGCCGCAGGGCGGCTCCGAGGAACTGCTGGGCCAGGCGCTCAAGGGCCGGCGCGACGACGTGGTGGTGGCCACCAAGTTCGGCATGGACATGAACGGGATGAACGGCCCCGACTTCGGCGCCCGGGGCGCCCGCCGCTACATCGCCCGGGCGGTGGAGGCGTCGCTGCGCCGGCTCGGCACCGACCACATCGACCTCTACCAGATGCACGAACCCGACCCGGGCACCCCGATCGACGAGACGCTCGCCGCGCTCGACGACCTCGTCCGCGCCGGCAAGGTCCGCTACCTGGGCAACTCCAACTTCGCCGGCTGGCAGATCGCCGACGCCGACTGGGTGGCCTCGTCGAACGGCCGATCCCGGTTCATCAGCGCACAGAACCACTACAGCCTGCTGGAGCGCGGCGCCGAGGCCGAGGTGGTGCCGGCGTGCGAGCGCTTCGGCCTCGGGCTGCTGCCGTTCTTCCCGCTCGCCAACGGGCTGCTCACCGGCAAGTACAAGCGCAACGAGGCCCCGCCGGCCGGCAGCCGCCTCGCCGGTGGCGGCCGGTACGCCCAGCGGCTCGCTGCCGCCGACTGGGACACCATCGAGGCGATCGAGGCGTACGCCGCCGAGCGCGGGCTGTCGATGCTCCAGGTGGCCATCGGCGGGCTGGCCGCCCAGCCGGCGGTGACCTCGGTGATCGCCGGCGCCACCACGCCCGAGCAGGTACGCGCCAACGCGGCGGCGGGCACCTGGCAGCCCACCGACGAGGACCTCGAAGCCCTGCGCGCGACTTTCTGAGCCACGTCGACGCCGTCCGGGCGCCGCAGCACTGCGGCACCGGGGGCGGTGCGGCACCGGTGGCGGTGCGCTACCCGTCGCCCGGCGACCGTTGGCTGTGGGGTCTGTGGGTGGCTGAGTGGAACGTCACGGGTGTCACCGGGCCTCGGAGACACCCGCCATGTTCCACCGATGCCGATGCCGATGCCGGTACCGGTGGCGGGGGCGGTG
>NZ_WAAS01000380.1:0-4740 GCF_008806585.1 Micromonospora sp. AMSO12t | reverse complement strand
GGCCGGGTCGGGAGGGTTGTCCCGGTTCGGGCCGCTAAGGGCCGTCCCCGCGCCGATAATCCGACGTTTGTCCGACCGCCGGCACGGGAAGCAAGCACCGTGACGGACATCTCGGACACCCTGGCCAGCGTGCCCAGCCCGGCCGATCCCGATGCGACCCCGGCCGACCTGGAACAGACGCTCTTCGAGGTCAAACGCGTGATCGTCGGGCAGGATCGGCTCGTCGAGCGCCTGCTCACCGCCCTCATCGCAGACGGGCACTGCCTCCTGGAGGGCGTGCCCGGGGTGGCCAAGACGCTCGCCGCGCAGACCCTGGCCACCGTGGTCGGCGGCACCTTCTCCCGGATCCAGTTCACCCCGGACCTGGTCCCCTCCGACATCATCGGCACCAGGATCTACCGCGTGTCGCGCGAGGACTTCGACATCGAGCTGGGCCCGATCATGGCGAACCTGGTGCTCGCCGACGAGATCAACCGGGCCCCGGCCAAGGTGCAGTCCGCCCTGCTGGAGGCGATGGCCGAGCGGCAGGTCTCCATCGGCGGGCACAGCTATCCCGTGCCCGAGCCGTTCCTGGTGCTGGCCACCCAGAACCCCATCGAGTCGGAGGGGGTCTACCAACTGCCGGAGGCGCAGCGCGACCGGTTCATGATGAAGGTCGTCGTCGACTACCCGAGCGACGCCGACGAACTCGCCATCCTCTACCGGATGAGCGCCGACCGGCCCGTCGCCCGGCCGGTGCTCGACCCGCAGCGACTGCGGGACCTCCAGGCCCGCGCCACCCACGTCTTCGTGCACCACGCGATCGCCGAGTACGTGGTCCGGCTGATCTTCGCCACCCGGGACCCCGGCCGGTTCGGCCTGCCCGAGATCGCCCCGCTGCTCGCGTACGGGGCCAGCCCCCGGGCCACCCTCGGCCTGGTCCGCGCCGCGCGGGCCCAGGCGCTCCTGCGCGGTCGCGGGTACGTGCTGCCCGAGGACGTCCGCGAACTCGCCGTCGACGTGCTCGCCCACCGGCTGGTGCTCTCCTTCGACGCGGTCGCCGACGGGGTGGCCGCCGAAGCGGTGGTCCGGCGGCTGGTGGAGGTCGTGCCGCCGCCGCGCGTCGCCACCGCCAAGCCGGAACACGCGGCCGACCTGGCGGCGGCATGAGGTGGCGCGGGGCCACCGCGCCGGCCCCCGGGCCGGCCGACCCGGGACTGGCCGACCTCACCGGGGACCGGCGGCTGCGCCGGCTGGAGCTGACCGTCACGCGCCGGCTCGACGGGCTGCTGCACGGCCGGTACCGCGGCCTGCTGCCCGGGCCCGGCAGCGAGACCGCCGGCAGCCGGGAGTACCGGCCCGGTGAGGACGAGGTGCGCCGGATGGACTGGGCGGTGACCGCCCGCACCACGGTCCCGCACGTGCGCGAGGTCGACGCCGACCGGGAACTGACCACCTGGCTGCTGGTCGACGCGAGCCCCAGCATGGAGTACGGCACCGCCGAGCTGGACAAGCGGGAGCTGGCCGTGGCGGCCGTCGCGGCGGTCGGCTTCCTCACCGGCGGCGTGGGCAACCGCCTCGGCGCGCAGGTGCTCGGCCCGGACGGGCTGCGCCGGTTCCCGCCCCGCAGCGGACGTACCCATCTGCTCGGGCTGCTCCGGGCCCTGCTGAACGCCCCGCGCGTCGGCGGCCACGACCGCGACGAGCCGGCGCCGGCGGGCCCCGACATGGCCGACGGGCTGGCCGCCGTGCACCGGGTGGCGCTGCGCCGCGGCCTCGTCGTGGTGGTCTCGGACTTCCTCGACGGACTGCCCGACGACCCGCGGCAGGCGCCGTCCTGGGAGGTGCCCCTGCGCCGCCTCGCCGCGCGGCACCAGGTGCTCGCCGTGCAGGTCACCGACCCCCGGGAGCTGGAGTTGCCCGACGTCGGCCTGGTCACCCTCGTCGACCCGGAGACCGGGCGGCGGCGCGAGGTCTGGACCGGCGACCGCGCGCTGCGCGAGCGCTACGCCGCCGCCGCGACCGCCCAGCGCGAGCAGGTACGCCAGGCGCTGCGCCGCAGCGGGGCCACGCACCTGCCGCTGCGCACCGACCGGGACTGGGGCGCCGACATCGTGCGGCACGTGCACGCCCAGCGGCGCCTCGCGGCCGCCCCGGCGCGGGCGGCCCGGGGAGGTGCGGCGTGATCTGGCAGTCGCCCGCCCGGCTCTGGCTCCTGCTCGGGGTGCTCGCCCTGGCCGGCGGCTACCTGCTCATGCAGCGCCGACGCAGCCGGTACGCCGTCCGCTTCACCAACCTGCGGCTGCTCGACCGGGTCGCGCCGCACCGTCCGGCCTGGCGGCGGCACGTGCCGGCCGGGCTCTTCGTGGCCATGCTGGCGCTGCTGGTGGTCGGCTTCGCCCGGCCCACGGCGGAGGTCCGGGTGCCCCGCGAACGGGCCACGGTGATGGTCGCCGTGGACGTCTCCACCTCGATGCTCGCCGGCGACGTGGAACCGGACCGGCTCAGCGCCGCCAAGGAGTCCGCCCGGCGCTTCGTCGACGGCCTGCCGGACGAGTTCAACGTCGGGCTGGTCGCCTTCGCCGGCAGCGCGGCGGTGCTGGTGCCGCCGAGCACCGACCGGGAGGCGCTGCACGAGGGCGTCGAGCGGCTGGTCGAGGGGGCCACCGGGGTGCAGGGCACCGCCATCGGAGAGGCCATCAGCACCTCGCTCGGCGCGGTGAAGGGCTTCGACAGCCAGGCGGCGAAGGACCCGCCGCCGGCCCGGATCATCCTGCTCTCCGACGGGGCGAACACGTCCGGCATCGACCCGATGGAGGCGGCGTCCGAGGCGATCGACATGAAGGTGCCGGTGCACACCATCTCCTTCGGCACCCCGGGCGGCACGGTGGACCGGGGCGGCCGGCCGATCCAGGTGCCCGTCGACGGGCAGACCCTGCGCGCGGTCGCCGAGGAGACGGGTGGCGTGTTCCACGAGGCCAGCACCAGCGACGAGCTGCGCGCCGTCTACGAGGACATCGGGACCTCGGTCGGCTACCGCATCGAACGGCAGGACGTCTCGGCCCGGTTCATCGGTCTCGGGCTGGTGTTCGCCATGGGCGCGGCGGCCGGCTCGATGCGCTGGTTCGCCCGGCTGCCCTGACCCCGTACGGCCACCGTCGAGAAGGACACGTGAGGAGCGTACGCATGGCAGTGCAGACCGGGCTGGGCGAACCGCGCGGCCCCTGGTTCATCTCGCCGGAGCTGGATCCGGACGGGCGGGCCCGGTGGGGCGGGCCCGGACCGGACGGTGGCTCGGCGGGCCGCGGCCCGCGCGGGCGGGTGCTGGCCGCGCTGGCGGTGGTGGCCCTGTCGACCGCCTCCGGGGCGGTGGCCGGCGGCATCGTGGCGGGCCGCGACGAGGCCCCGGGCCCGGCGGCGGCCTCGGCGGCCCCGGTCCCGGCGGAACTGGTGACCGCGGCCGGGAAGACCGTGCCGGGGGTGGTCTCGGTGCTGGTGGGCGGGGCCGGCGGCGCCTCGGCCTCCGGCTCCGGCTTCGCCGTCGACGACCAGCAGCACATCATCACCAACGACCACATCCTGGCCAAGGGGCGCGGCGGCTCGGTGACGGTGGAACTGCCCGACGGGCGGCGCTTCGCCGCCGAGGTGGTCGGGCGGGAGCCGCGCAGCGACCTCGCCGTGCTGCGGGTGCCGCCGTCGGCCGGCCTGGCGGCGTTGCCGCTGGCCAAGCCGGGATCCACCCGGGTGGGGGAGCCGGTGCTGGCGGTCGGCTCGCCGCTCGGGCTGTCCGGCACCGTCACCGCCGGCATCGTCAGCGCCCTGGACCGGCAGGTACGCCTCGGCGACAACCGGCACACCGCCGTGCAGACCGACGCCTCGATCAACCCGGGCAACTCGGGCGGCCCACTCGTCAATGCGCGCGGCGAGGTGGTCGGGGTGAACACGGCCATCGCCACGATCGACGGCAACGGCTCGATCGGCATCGGCTTCGCCATTCCCATCGAACAGGTGCAGCAGACCGCCGACACGATCATCGGGAAGGGTGGCTGAGCTGCGGGCCCGCCGTCGGGGGCGGCCCGGGAATGTGAAAACTGTCGGATACCCGGCGCGAAATGATCGGCCAATGGAAATATCACGCTGAGTATGGATAACTGGCTCGGGTGGAGCGTCCTGGAATCGTGGTCCTCCTGCTGGTGGGCCTGTTGATCGGTACCGGTGTGGGGTCGGCGTACGCCCGGGCACGACGCGGGTGGGCCGACTACCAGACCGTCAAGAAGACCGTGCCCGGCGCCCGGAGCGCCGCGTGGCTGCTGATCAAGGCGGCCACCACGAAGATCGGGGTGATCGCCCTGCTGCTGGTGGGGGCGGTCGCGTACGCCGCCGCCGACTCCGACGGGAGTCCCGACCCACCCGCGCAGACCCCGGGTCCGTCCGCTACCCCGAGCGTCCGGCAGGGGCGCTAGCCTCGGGGGGTGGACGACGGACTGCGGGTGAACGACCGGTGGACCGTTCCCGCCGCCGAGCTGCGGGAACGGTTCTCCCGGTCGTCCGGGCCCGGCGGCCAGGGTGTCAACACCACCGACTCGCGCGTCGAGCTGAGCTACGACCTGGCCGCCTCGCCCGGCGTGCCCGAGCCGCTGCGGGCGCGGGCGCTGGAGCGGCTCGCCGGCCGGCTGGTCGACGGCGTGCTCACCGTGGCCGCCAGCGAGCACCGGGCGCAGCTGGCCAACCGGGAGGCCGCCCGCGAACGGCTGGCCGCGC
>NZ_WAAS01000379.1:0-4795 GCF_008806585.1 Micromonospora sp. AMSO12t | reverse complement strand
TGCACGGCGACGTACCGGGTGACCGGGCAGTGGACCGGAGGCTTCCAGGGTGAGGTGACGGTGACCGCCGGTGGCGGGGCCGTCAGGGGCTGGTCCGTGACCTGGACCTACGCCAACGGCCAGCAGGTGACGTCGGCGTGGAACGCGACCGTGACCACCAGCGGCACGCGGGTCGTCGCCCGCAACGCGGAGCACAACGGGTCGCTGGCCCCCGGGGCGAGCACCACGTTCGGCTTCCTCGGCTCGTGGTCCGGCACCAACAGCGTGCCGACACCCACCTGCACGACCGTGGTCTGATCCCCACCGGAACCCCGGCCGGGGTCGCAGCCCACTCCCTCCGGGCGCGACCCCGGCCGGCCCGACGGCGGTGCGGCGGGCAGGCGTGCGTCAGACCAGGCAGTTGACGATGTCGGCGACCGAGCGGCGACGACCGGTGTAGAACGGGATCTCCTCCCGGACGTGCCGCCGGGCGCCGGAGGCCCGCAGGTCGCGCATCAGGTCGACGATCCGGTGCAGCTCGTCGGCCTCGAACGCGAGCATCCACTCGTAGTCGCCGAGCGCGAACGAGGCGACCGTGTTGGCCCGCACGTCCGGGTAGCCGCGGGCCATCTTGCCGTGCTCGGCGAGCAGCTCGCGCCGCTCGGCGTCCGGCAGCAGATACCACTCGTAGGAGCGGACGAACGGGTAGACGCAGACGTAGGAGCGCGCCTCCTCACCGGCCAGGAACGCCGGGATGTGGCTCTTGTTGAACTCCGCCGGCCGGTGCAGCGCCATCTGCGACCAGACCGGCGTGAGCGCCCGGCCCAGCGTGGTGCGGCGGAACCGCAGGTACGCGTCCTGGAGGTCGTCGCTGGAGGCGGAGTGCCACCAGATCATCAGGTCGGCGTCGGCACGCAGCCCCGAGACGTCGTACGTGCCGCGAACGACCACGTCCTTGCCGGCCAGCTCCGCGAAGAGCGCCTCGACCTCGCCGGTGACGTTGTCGCGCAGCGACGGCAGCGGGCTGGTGGCCCGGTACACCGACCACATCGTGTAGCGGATGCTGTCGTTGAGCTCCCGCAGCCGGGCCGCGTTGGTCTGCTCGGTCATGTCCCCGGTCCTCCCAGTGCTGTGATGATCTCCTCGGCCGCCGTCTCGCCGGAGCGGACGCAGATCGGGATGCCCACCCCGTCGTACCCGGCGCCGGCCAGGACCAGGGTCGGGTGGCTCGCCTGCAGGGCCGCCCGCGCGGCGGCCACCCGGTCGACGTGTCCCGGGGTGTACTGCGGCAGCGACCCGCCCCAGCGCTGCACGTGGCCGGCGACCGGTGCGGGCAGCGGCACGCCGAGCACCGCCGACAGTTCCCGGTGCACGGTGGCGGCCAGGTCCTCGTCGGTGCGCTGCACCTGCCGTTCCTCGCCGTAGCGGCCCACGGAGGCGCGGACGAGCGCCAGCCCGTCGGTGCGGCGCAGGTGGCCCCACTTCGTGGTGAAGAAGGTCGACGCCTTGATCAGCAGGCCCTCGGTGCCCGGTACCAGGAAGCCGGACAGCTCCGGCAGCTCCGGCTCGGGCAGCGCCAGGGTGACCAGCGCGACGCTGGCGTAGTCCAGCCCGCCGACGCCCTCGGCCACCCGCGGGGCCGGGCCGGCGAGCAGCCGGGCCGCCGGGCGGGCCGGCACGGCCAGCACCACGGCGTCGACGTCGACCGACTCCGCCTCGCGGGTGGGGCCGACGGTCAGCCGCCACCCGGCCCCGGCCGGGGTCAGCTCGCGTACCGCCGCGCCCCGCCGGATCGTCGCCCCGCTGGCCGCCGCGGCGGCCTCGACCAGCGTGCTGAGCCCGCTGGCCAGGGTGCCGAAGACCGGCGCCCCCGGCGCGCGGGGGGCCGCGGCCTGCGCGGCGCGCACCGCGCCCACCAGGGTGTGCTCCACCCGGGCGGACCGGGCCAGCGCGGGCATGGTGGTGGTCAGGGAGAGGTCGTCGGCCCGGCCGGCGTAGACGCCGCCGAGCATCGGGTCGACCAGCCGGTCGACCACCTCGTCGCCGAAGCGGGCCCGCACCAGCGCGCCGACGGAGACGTCCTCGTCCGCGCCGAGCAGCGGGCGGCCGGCGTCGACGTCGGCGTCCGGCGCCGGCCGCGCGACCGTGGCCACCCGCTCCAGGTCCCCGGGTACGCCGACCAGCGTGCCGCCCGGGATCGGGCGCAGCCCCCCGTCGACCACGAGCGCGGCCTGCCCGACGGTGGGGTGCACGATCCGCTCGCCCAGGCCGAGCCGGCGGACCAGGGCCACGGCGGCGGACTCGCCCCCGGCCGGGTCGCGCATCAGGAACGACTCGGCGCCGAACTCCACCGGTGAGCCGGCCAGCTCCCCGGTGCGCAGCTTGCCGCCGAGCGCGCCGGACTGCTCGTACACCGTGATCTCGGTGCCGGCGGGAGCGCGGTCGCGCAACCGGACCGCGGCGGCCAGCCCGGCGATCCCGCCACCGACCACCGCCACCCGCCACGTCGCCCGCATGCCGCTCAGCCCCGGTCGCCCGACTCGGCGGACAGCTCGTGCACCAGGGCGACCACCCGGGTCAGCACGTCGGGGTCGGTCTCCGGCAGCACCCCGTGCCCCAGGTTGAACACGTGCCCGGGGGCGGCCCGGCCCTGCTCCAGGATCCGCCGTACCTCGGCCTCGACCACCGGCCACGGCGCGAACAGCACGCACGGGTCGAGGTTGCCCTGCACCGCCCGGTCCGGCCCGATCCGCCGGGTCGCCGCGTCCAGCGGCGTACGCCAGTCGACGCCCACCACGTCGGCGCCGGCCTCGCCCATCGCGCCGAGCAGCTCGCCGGTGCCCACCCCGAAGTGGATCCGGGGCACGCCCGCGTCGGCCAGCCCGGCCAGCACGCCCGCCGAGTGCGGCAGCACGAAGCGGCGGTAGTCGGCCTCCGACAGCGCGCCGGCCCACGAGTCGAAGAGCTGCACCGCGGACACCCCGGCGGCCACCTGCACCCGCAGGAACTCCAGCGTCACCTCGGCCAGCCGGCCGCAGAGCGCGTGCCACAGCTCCGGCTGGCCGTACATCATCGCCTTGGTCTTCGCGTGGGTCCGCGACGGGCCGCCCTCGACCAGGTAGCTGGCCAGGGTGAACGGCGCGCCGGCGAAGCCGATCAGCGGGGTGTCGCCCAGCTCGGCGACGAGCATCCGGACCGCCTCGTCCACGTACGACACGTCGTCGCGGTTGATCGGCCGGATCCGCTCCACGTCGGTCAGGGTGCGCACGGGCTCGGCGACCACCGGGCCGGTGCCCGGCACGATGTCCAGGTCCACCCCGGCGGCGGCGACCGGCACCACGATGTCGCTGAACAGGATCGCGGCGTCCACACCGTGCCGGCGTACCGGCTGGAGGGTGATCTCGGTGACCAGGTCGGGGCGGCGGCAGGACTCCAGCATCGCCACGTTGGCCCTGATCGCGCGGTACTCCGGCAGCGACCGGCCGGCCTGGCGCATGAACCAGACGGGGGTGTGCGGGCCGGACTGACGCCGGCAGGCCCGGACGAAGGGCGAGTCGGCCGGTCCGCCGGGGCGGGGGTCTTCGTCTCGGGCGTCGGCGCCCGTCGTCGTGGTGCTCATCGCGGCCATCGTGCCACGGGGGACGCGACCGGCAGCGGGCAGCGCCGCCTTTTGTGACCCCGGTCAGCCCGCCGGCGGCGGGACCGGCCGGGCGGTGGCGGCGGCCCCGGCGTCAGACGGCGTCGGCGCGCCTCTCGGGCGGGCGGGCGGCCGGCGGCATAGGCTGCCGGCATGGCCCCCCCGATCGCGCTCCCGGAGACCTTCGCCCGCGCGGTCACCGGGCTGCGGTCCGCGGCGCCCCGATCGGAGATCGTGCTGGAGGAGGTCGGCGCGCCGCAGCGGCTCGCCCCGTACACCTTCGCGCTCTCCGCCACCGTCCTGCGCGACGGCGAGGAGGTGGCCTCCGGGCGGCTCATCCTGCTGCACGACCCGGCCGGTCACGAGGCGTGGCAGGGCACCCTGCGGCTGGTCACCTACGTGACGGCGGAGCTGGAGGTCGACCTGGCCGCCGATCCGCTGCTGCCGGGGGTGGGCTGGACCTGGCTGACCGACGCCCTGGAGGCGCAGGACGCGGAGCACCGGGCGATCGGCGGCACCATCACCCAGACCATGTCGACGCGCTTCGGTGACCTGGCCGGGCCGCCCGCCGCCGGCGACATCGAGATCCGTGCCTCCTGGACGCCGGTCGACGACGACCTCGCCCCGCACCTGCTGGCCTGGTGCGCGCTGCTGGCCTCGACCGCCGGGCTTCCCCCGCCCGGGGTGACCGCGCTGCCGGAGCGTCGCCCCGCCGGCGCGGCCTGACCCCGCGACGGGTCACCTCACAGATACTTCTCGGCCTCGTTGCAGACCTTGTCCATGCCCTGGATGGCCTTGTCGTAGGCCGGCTTGTTGCCGTTCGCCGCCGCGGCGAGCGCGGTGGTGAGCTTGTCGAGGCAGTTGGCGATGACCTTCTTCTGCCGGGCCTGCTCGTCCCGGTCGTTGCGGGTGCCGGTGAGGTCCTGCTCGGTGTCGCCGAGCTTGTCCCGGACCGCCTGGAGGTCGGTCTTGAGCTTCTCGATCTCCTTGCCGTTCGCCGTGATGGTGCCGTCGCGCTGGCTGACCTCGCTGGCCATCTTCTTCTCGGTCCGGTCCAGCTCGTTGGTGGTCGACACGAACAGGCCGGTCATCACCCCGCCGAGGACGAAGAGCAGCCCGGCCACGACCGCCAGGACGAGCACCTTGTGGCTCTTGCGGGGGCCGCCGGGCGCGGGGGCG
>NZ_WAAS01000378.1:0-4819 GCF_008806585.1 Micromonospora sp. AMSO12t | reverse complement strand
CCCCACCCCCTGCTCACCCGCCGGCTGCCGGTCAGCCATCCTCGACCGCCACTCACCGCGCGGCGGCTCCCGCCGTCGCCGGCTCGCCCAGGACGTCCTTGAGCAACTGGGCGCACCACTCCAGCAGGGCCTGGTCGCGCAGCGGCTCGCCGCCCACCCGCCGGGTGCTGGGCCGGGGCACGCTGACCTGGTCGAGCGCCTGCTTGTAGACCGAGTCGGGGTGGTAGCGCTTGAGCCGCAGCTGCTTCGAGTCGGGCAGCGGCAGCGGACCGAACCGGATGTGCTTGCCCTGCATGGAGACGTCGGTCAGGCCGTAGCGGCGGGCCAGCAGCCGGAACCGGGCCACGGCGACGAGGTTCTGCACCGGCGCGGGCGGCTCGCCGTAGCGGTCGGTCATCTCGGCCACCACCTCGCTCAGCCGGTCGGCGTCGCGGGCCTCGGCGAGCTTGCGGTACATCTCCAGGCGCAGCCGCTCCACGGCGACGTAGTCGTGCGGCAGGTGGGCGTCGACCGGCAGGTCGACCTTGACCTCGGTCTCCTCCTCCGGGCGCTCGCCCTTGAACGCGGAGACCGCCTCGCCGACCATCCGCACGTACAGGTCGAAGCCGACGCCCTCGATGTGCCCGGACTGCTCGCCGCCGAGCAGGTTGCCGGCGCCCCGGATCTCCAGGTCCTTCATCGCCACGTACATGCCGGCGCCCAGCTCGGTGTGCTGGGCGATGGTCGCCAGCCGCTCGTGGGCGTGCTCGGTGAGTGGCTTCTCCGGCGGGTAGAGGAAGTAGGCGTACGCCCGCTCCCGGCCCCGGCCGACCCGGCCGCGGATCTGGTGCAGCTGGGCCAGGCCGAGCAGGTCGGCCCGCTCCACGATCAGGGTGTTGGCGTTGGGGATGTCGATGCCGGACTCCACGATCGTGGTGCAGACCAGCACGTCGAACTCCTTCTCCCAGAAGCCGACCATGACCTTTTCCAGGGCCTCCTCGCCCATCTGGCCGTGCGCCACCGCGACCCGCGCCTCGGGCACCAGCTCGCGGAGCTTCCGGGCCGTCCGGTCGATCGACTCGACCCGGTTGTGCAGGTAGAAGACCTGCCCGTCGCGGAGCAGCTCGCGGTGGATGGAGGCGGCCACCTGCCGCTCGTCGTGCGCCCCGACGAAGGTGAGTACCGGGTGCCGCTCCTCCGGCGGGGTGGCGATTGTCGACATCTCCCGGATGCCGGTGATCGCCATCTCCAGCGTGCGCGGGATCGGGGTGGCCGACATGCTCAGCACGTCGACCGAGGCACGCATCGTCTTCAGGTGCTCCTTGTGCTCGACGCCGAAGCGCTGCTCCTCGTCGACGATGACCAGGCCGAGCGACTTGAACCGGGTGGCGGCCTGGAGCAGCCGGTGGGTGCCGATGACGATGTCGGCGGTGCCCGCGGCGGCCATCTCCAGGGCCTGCTCCGCCTCCTTCGGCGTCTGGAAGCGGGAGAGCTGCCGGATGGTCACCGGGAACTGGCTCATCCGCTCGGCGAACGTGTTGTAGTGCTGCTGCACCAGCAGCGTGGTGGGCACCAGCACCGCCACCTGCTTGCCGTCCTGCACCGCCTTGAACGCCGCCCGGACGGCGATCTCCGTCTTGCCGTAGCCGACGTCGCCGCAGATCAGCCGGTCCATCGGGACGGTCTGCTCCATGTCCCGCTTGACCTCCTCGATCGCGGCGAGCTGGTCCGGCGTCTCCTGCCACGGGAAGGCGTCCTCCAGCTCCCGCTGCCACGGCGTGTCGGGGCCGAAGTTGTGCCCCTTGGACGCCTTGCGGGCCGCGTAGAGCTGGATGAGCTGGGCGGCGATCTCCCTGACCGCCTTGCGGGCCCGGGCCTTGGACTTCTGCCAGTCCGAGCCGCCCATCTTGTGCAGGGTGGGCTGCTCGCCGCCGACGTAGCGGGAGAGCTGGTCGAGCTGGTCGGTGGGGACGAAGAGCCGGTCCCCGGGCTGGCCACGCTTGCTCGGGGCGTACTCGATGACCAGGTATTCCCGCGACGCCCCGTTGACGGTGCGCTGCACCAGCTCGACATAGCGGCCGATGCCGTGCTGCTCGTGCACGACGTGGTCGCCGGCCTTGAGCTCCAGGGGGTCGATGGTGTTGCGCCGTCGGCTCGGCATCTTGCGCATGTCGCGGGTCGAGGTGCCCCGCCCGCCGGTGACGTCGTTGCCGGTGAGCAGCACGAACCTGGACGCCTCGTCGACGAAGCCGCCGGTCAGGCTGCCGCAGGCGACCAGCACCTCACCGGGGGCGGGCGCGGTCGGGATCTCCTCGGTCAGCCGCGCGCCGAGGCCCGCGTCGCGGAGCACCTCCACCGCCCGCTGGGCGGGGCCGTGCCCCTCGAAGACCAGCGCGACCGACCAGCCCTCGCCGGTCCAGCGCTTGAGGTCTTCGACCACCCGGGCGGTCTCGCCGTGGTAGAGCGGGGCCGGCTGCGCGGAGAGGGTCACCGCGATCGCGTCGTCGGGAGTGACGTCGTACGCCTCCGGCCCGTCCTCCCAGGGCTGCCGCGCCGGGGCGGCCTCGGCCTCCACGAGCCCGAACGGCGACAGCGTCCACCAGGGCTGGCGCAGCTTCGCCGCGACGGCGCGTACGTCGCCCAGGGTCCGGAAGGCGGCGGCGCCGAGGTCGACGGGGGCCTGGCCACCGACGGCGGCCGCGGCCCAGCTCGCCTGGAGGAACTCGTCGGAGGTACGCACCAGGTCGTGCGCCCGGGTGCGGATCCGCTCCGGGTCGCACAGGAGCACGTGGGTGCCGGCCGGCATGGCGTCCAGCAGCAGCTCCATCGAGTCGGCGCCGATCAGCGCCGGGGCCAGGGACTCCATGCCCTCCACCGGGATGCCCTCGGCCAGCTTGTCGAGGATCTCCGCCAGCTCCGGGTGCTCCTCGGCGAGGGCGGCGGCCCGCTTGCGCACCGACGGGGTGAGCAGCAGCTCCCGGCACGGCGGCGCCCACAGCTGCGGCACCTGCTCGATGGTGCGCTGGTCGGCGACGGCGAAGGTGCGGATCTCCTCCACCTCGTCGCCCCAGAACTCGACCCGCGACGGATGCTCGTCGGTGGGCGGGAAGATGTCGAGGATGCCGCCGCGCACGGCGAACTCGCCCCGCTTGGTGACCAGGTCGACCCGCCCGTACGCCATGTCGGTCAACCGGCGGGCGACCTCCTCCAGGTCGGCCTCCTGCCCGGCGGCGAGCTGCACCGGCTCCAGGTCGCCGAGCCCCTTGAGCTGCGGTTGCAGCAGCGACCGGACGGGCGCCACGACCACCCGCAGCGGGCCGGTGCGACCGTGCGCGTCGGCCGAACCGGGGTGCGCGAGCCGGCGCAGCACGGCCAGCCGACGGCCGACCGTGTCGGAGCGGGGCGACAGGCGCTCGTGCGGCAGCGTCTCCCACGACGGGAAGACCGTCACCTGCTCGGGCGGGAGCAGGCTGCCCAGCGCGGCGGCCAGGTCGTCGGCCTCCCGCGTGGTGGCGGTCACGGCGAGCACCGGACGACCCGCGCCACCGCCCGGCCCGCCGTCGCCGGCCTGGTCGGCGGCGACCGCGGCGACCGCGAACGGGCGCAGCGCGGCCGGCGCGGTGATGTCGAGGCCGTCGACCTGCGCGGCACCGGAGCGCGCCAGGTCACGTGCCCGGGCCAGCCCCGGGTCGGCCAGGGCGGCGGAGAACAGACCGGTGAGCATGGGATCACTTCCAGCGGGAGGACACGACGATCACCCCTCGTCCGGCTGGACGGGGGGCCACTGGTCGACACTATCTCTCCGGTCGGACGAACCGCCCCCGCGTAGGTTGGATCGTCGACAATCGGCGCAGGGCCACCCGGGGGGAGAACGGATGCCTGAGGGAACTGGCAGCGACCCACGCCGGAAGACCACGCCGGCCCGGTGGCGGATGCTGGGTCACCCGGACGGGATCCTCATCTACGAGGTCCGCTGCATCGTCGAGAACCACGGCTGGACGACACCGGCCATCGAGCTGAACTACAACCTCATCCTCGGGCGGTCGGGGGCGTACCGGCGGCGGCTCAACGGTCGTACGGCGTTCTCGGACGCCACCTCGGTGCTGCTCACCCGGCCGGGCGACGAGATGTCCGTGTCCCACCCGCTGGGCTGCGGCGACTCGTACACCTGCCTGGAGGTCGACCCGGCGGTGCTGGCCGAACGCCCGGACGGGACCCGCTGGCTGGAGACCGCCGGCTGGGAGGGCACCTCCGACGCGTCGCTCGACCTGGCACACCGGATGCTCATCGCGGAGTTCCGGCGGGGACTGGACCACTTCGAGATGGCGGAACGGCTGCACCGCTTCCTCGACGAGGTGCTCAGCCGTACCGGTGCCCGGGACGAGCCGGGGACGGACCTGGCACGCGCGGTCAGCCGGCGACCCGCCACCCAGGCCGCCCACCGTCGCCTGGCCGACCGGGCCCGCGAGGTGCTCACCGCCGGCGACTACTCGCTCAGCCTCGACGAGGTGGCCCGCGAGGTGGGCGCCTCCCCGCACCACCTGAGCCGGGTGTTCCACCGGGTCACCGGCAGCAGCCTCACCGCCTACCGCAACCGGCTGCGGGTCCGGGCGGTGCTGGACACCCTCGCCGAGTCGGACGAGCGGCCGCTGCGCGCGGTGGCGGCGGAGCACGGCTTCGCCGACCAGGCCCACCTCACCCGCGTGGTCCGGGACCACGTCGGCCACCCCCCGGCCCACCTGCGCCGACTCCTCACCCAAACCCGACGGACCTGACCCCACCGCATCCCCAGCCGCTGTCCCTGCGTTTGGACCGGGTCGGGCGGCTGGGGATGCGGTGG
>NZ_WAAS01000377.1:0-4837 GCF_008806585.1 Micromonospora sp. AMSO12t | reverse complement strand
GAGCCGGACCTCGTGGTCGAGGACGCCGACTCCGGCTTCTGCGGGGCGGTGGTCGGCTTCGAGGCCGGCGCGGTGGTGCTGGAGGACCGGCACGGACGCCGGCGCAACTTCCCGCTGCTGCCGGCGGCGTTCCTGCTCGACGGGCGGCCGGTGACGCTGCGCCGGCCGACCCGCGCCCCGGTGCCCGCCGCCCGCCACCGCACCGCCTCCGGCTCGATCGCCGTCGACGGCGTACGCGCCCAGGTCGCCCGGGCCAGCCGGATCTGGGTGGAGGGCATCCACGACGCCGCCCTGGTCGAGCGGATCTGGGGCGACGACCTGCGCATCGAGGGCGTGGTGGTGGAGCCGCTGGACGGCATCGACGCGCTCGACGCCGAGGTGCGCGACTTCGGCCCGGGCCCCAACCGGCGCCTCGGCGTGCTCGTCGACCACCTGGTCGCCGGCTCCAAGGAGAGCCGGATCGTCGCGAAGGTGACCTCCCCGCACGTGCTGGTCACCGGGCACCCGTACGTCGACGTGTGGCAGGCGGTCAAGCCGGCGGCGCTGGGCATCCGGGCGTGGCCGGTGGTGCCGCCGGGACGCCCGTGGAAGGAGGGCGTCTGCGCCGCGCTCGGGGTCGCCGAGCCGGCGGACATGTGGCGGCACATCCTGTCCCGGGTCGACAGCTTCGCCGACGTGGAGACCCCGCTGATCAACGCGATGGAACGCCTGATCGACTTCGTCACCGAGCCGGCCTGAGCGCGAGCGCGGTCCGGCCCGTCGGCGGCGGCCTGGTTCGTGGGCGAAGGGGTCGTACGACGCTGTCGAGCTGAGTCGTCTGTGACATCAGCGGTGCTTGTGGCCGCTGCGACGCCAGACGGCCCCTGAATCGTCTGCGACATCAGCCCGACAGCGTCTCGCGTGTGGATCCTCCGCCGGCGGCTGCGGGCGCCGTCAGGGCTCCTGGTCGGGGGTGCGGGTGAAGACGAAGGTGGCGATGTCGAGCGCCACCGCCCGCCCCGACCCGTCGCGCAGCACCGACAGGATCTCGCCGTTCTCGGGGCCGGAGCGACCCCGCCAGCGGTCCGGCCCCTCCGGGACGAACACGCTGACCCGCTCGCCGCGCACGTACACGACCAGCTCGCCCCTGGCCGCGTCCCAGGTGACGTCGAGCGACGCCCCCATCCACCACCAGCGACCGGTCACCTCGTCGACCTCGGCGGGCGGGGGAGCGGCGGCGGGCCGCCAGGGCTGCGGGAACGCCGGTTCGGCGTCCAGGACGGTGGTGAGGATCCGTAGCGCGAGCCCGCCGATCCCGCCGGTGCGGAAGCCGTACGAGTTGGCGAAGCCGACCACGGCGGTGCGCGACGGGCGGTGCACCGCCAGGGCGGCCACGTAGCCGGGCATCGAGCCGCCGTGCCCGACGTACACCCGCTCGCCCTGCCGGTAGAGCTCCAGCCCGAGGCCGTGCCCGCCGGTCCACGAGTCGACGTCGCTGATCGACACGGGGACGCACATCTCGGCCAGCGTCTCCGCCGCCAGCACCTGCGGCGCGGGGTCGGCCAGGAAGGCCGCCCACCGGGCCAGGTCCTCGGCGGTCGACCAGAGCTGCCCGGCCGGGGCCATCGCCCCGGTGTCGGTACGCGGCTCCTCCCGCAGCGTGTCGTGCCAGGGGTGCACCACGTAACCGCGGGCGAACGGCTCGGTGGCCGCGTACGTGGTGCGGCCCATGCCGAGCGGCTCCAGCACGCGCTGGCGGAGCAGGTCGGCCCAGGGGGTGCCGGTGATCCGTTCGAGCACCCCGCCCAGCAGCCCGTACGCCAGGTTGGAGTAGTGGTAGACCCGGTGCGGGGGATAGGCGATCTTCTCGGCGCTCACCCCGGCCAGCAGCGTCGCCAGGTCTCCGACCTCGGCGCGCTCCCACCACTGCCCGTCCGGCTCGCGGCGCAGGCCGCTGGCGTGGCCGAGCAGCTGCCGCAGGGTGAGTGTGCCCACACCGGTGCCGGGCAGGTGCTTCTCCAGCGGGTCGTCCAGGGCCAGCCGGCCGGCGTCGCGCTCCTGCATGACAAGGGTGGCGGTCATGGTCTTGCTGATCGACCCGAGGCGGTACTGGAGGTCGGCGTCGGGGCGCGGGTGCTCGCCGGCGGTGGCGAGGTGGGTCAGCGCGCCGTCCCGCACCACGCCGATCAGCAGCGACGGCGTACGGCCGGCGGACTGCGCCCCGGCGACGAGGGCATCGACCTGGCGGGTGGTCTCGGGCAACAGGGACACGGGCTCTCCTCGGGGGATTCCGGTGCCGTCGGGGTGGGCCGCCGGCGTGCCGACGAGCTTACTGATCTTCGCGGGTGGGCTCCACGTGCTTTGACGTGTCACGATCGGGGGGTGGACGCCGTGTTCTGGATCGTGCTGGGTGTCGTTCTGGCGGTCGCTGAGATCTTCACGACGACGCTATTTCTGATCATGTTCGCGGTCGGGGCCCTGGCCGCCGCGGGAGCGGCGGCGCTCGGCGCGCCGGTCGAGGTGCAGGCGATCGTCTTCGCCGGCGTGTCGGCGCTGACGGTGCTGGGCGTACGGCCCACGCTGCGCAGGCACCGCCGCTCGGCGCTGGAGAGCGGCGAGCAGCCGTTCGGCGTGGAGGCGATCGAGGGCAGCACGGCGCTGGTGCTGGAGCAGGTCGACGCCGGGCAGGGCATGGTGAAGATCGACGGCGAGCTGTGGCAGGCCCGCTCCTACGACGCGAGCCAGCACTTCGCCCCGGGCGACCGGGTGCAGGTGATCCAGGTGCGGGGCGCCACCGCCCTGGTGTGGCGGGACGACGTTTCTCCTTCCGGGGAGCTACCCGAAGCGAAAAGGTGAGTACATGGAACTTGTGATCCCGGTCCTACTGATGGCCATCGCCCTGATCGGGGTGATCACCCTGGCCAAGGCGGTGCGGATCGTGCCGCAGCAGCGCCAGGACGTTGTGGAGCGGCTCGGCAAGTACAAGCGCACCCTCAACCCGGGGCTCAACATCCTGGTCCCGTTCGTCGACGCGGTGCGTACCAAGGTCGACCTGCGGGAGCAGGTGGTCAGCTTCCCGCCCCAGCCGGTGATCACCTCCGACAACCTGGTCGTCTCGATCGACACGGTGCTCTACTTCAAGGTCGTCGACTCGGTTCGGGCCACGTACGAGATCTCGAACTTCCTCCAGGCCATCGAGCAGCTCACCGTCACGACGCTGCGTAACGTGATCGGCTCGCTGGACCTGGAGCGGGCGCTGACCAGCCGCGACCAGATCAACCGGCACCTGTCCGGCGTGCTGGACGAGACCACCGGGCGGTGGGGCATCAAGGTCACCCGGGTGGAGCTCAAGGCGATCGAGCCGCCGGCGAGCATCCGCGACTCGATGGAGAAGCAGATGCGCGCCGAGCGCGACCGCCGGGCGGCGATCCTGAACGCCGAGGGGCACAAGCAGTCGCAGATCCTCACGGCCGAGGGTGAGAAGCAGTCCGCGGTGCTGCGCGCCGACGGTGACCGGCAGGCCCGGATCCTCCAGGCCGAGGGTCAGGCGAAGGCGATCAAGACGGTGTTCGACGCGATCCACCAGGCGAACCCGAGCCAGAAGGTGCTCGCCTACCAGTACCTCCAGGCCCTGCCGCAGATCGCCAACGGCACCGCGAACAAGGTCTGGATCGTGCCGGCCGAGCTGACCAAGGCGCTCGAGGGCATGGGCGGCGCGCTCGGCGGGCTGAGCCGGATGGTCGGCGACGAGCCGGCCCCGGAGGCGGCCGGCAGCGCGGGCGACGTGGAGCGCGAGGCGGCCGAGGCCGCGCAGGCCGCGGCGGCCGCCGCGCAGCAGATCCACGACGAGGTACGCGTCGCCGAGGCGCAGGCCACGGGCGGCACGCCGCAGGGGCTGCCGGCGCCGGAGCCGGTCTCCCCGGGGAGCCTGCTCAACGACCCGGCCGACCAGCGCGAACGGGCCTGACCGGGTCCGGGCGCGGTCGCCCGGAAATGTGAGAACCACTCATGGGGCGCTCCGTCGCCTGCCACCATCGGTCCTAGGACGGGCGGTGAGCAGGCATCGGGGCGCCCCGGCGCGTTCCGCACCGCTCGTCGGACGAGCGAGGTGACGCATGAAGGATCCGGCGAAGCGGGTACGGTCCTCGGCCCCGGTGCCCGGTGCGCACGATCCCGCCGGGCCGCTCGGCAGCCGGCGTACCGGCGGAGGGTTCGGGGTGCTGCCCTTCGTCGAGCCGACGCCGATCGGGCCGGCCACGAACGCCACCTGGGCCTGGTCGCTGCGCCGGCTCGCCCGGGGCGCGGTGTGGCTGCTCCCCGCGTACGCCATCCTCTACGCCGTCGTGGCGATGGGCAGCGACGGCGGGGTGGGCAACGACCCGTACCCGGCCGACGGCCGGCCGCTCTACCTGGTGGGCTGGGTGGCGGCGGTGTGGCTCGGGCTGCTCGCCCTGCTGGCGCTGACCGGGCTGCTGGCGGCGACCCGCAGCCGCCGGGCGGCCGTCGCCGGCCTGCTCGTCTCCATCGCCGGCACGGTGCTCATGCTCCCCTTCGCGGGGCTGGCGGAGCAGACCCCCGTCTTCGGCACCACCGCGCGCGTGCTCGTGCTCGTCGGCGCCACCTGCTACAGCCTGGGCTGGCTGCTGACTGGCTGGTCGGTGGCCCGGTCCGGCACGTTCAGCATCGGTGACGGCGTCATGCTGATGATCGCCGCCCCGCTGCTGGGCGTCGGCGGCGCGCTGATCGGCTCGTTGCAGACCTTCGGCGCGATCTTCGTGCTGATCGCCGGCATCGGCGTCGGGTACCGCTCCGGCCGCCTGGTGCCCCGGGACATCGCCCGCGACGCCGCCAGCGCGAG
>NZ_WAAS01000376.1:0-4863 GCF_008806585.1 Micromonospora sp. AMSO12t | reverse complement strand
GCGACCACCCCGGACGCCCTGCGGATCACCGCGACCCTGGACGGCACCGGAACCCGGGTGACGCGGGAGGTCGCCGGCGGTCCGGGGCCGTCGATCGTCGACCTGCCGCAGGCCGGCTGCTGGCACCTCGAACTGCGCTGGTCCGGGCGCACCGACGTGCTGGACCTCGTCTACGCGGACAGCTAGGCCCGCGGGCCGCCGACCGTGCCGGGGGCGTCGGACCCCGCCGCTCCCACTCGTCCGCGACCAGTTCCAGGGTCAGGGCCGGTGAGATACGCCGACGCCACGGCGAGGGCAGCCGGGTCGACCGGAAGGGGCGGTGGCGTCGCCACCGCCGGCCCGGGTCGACGCAGGTCGCCCTCGCCGTGGCGTGGTGCGTGCGGGAGGGGCTCCCGTCAGGGGGCGCAGCCGGTGAGTTCAGGGCTGGACGGGGTGCCGGTGGAGGGGCCGAAGAAGAGCAACGCGCAGGCGCTGAAGAAGGTCGGGTTCTCCTCGGCGATCCAGTGGCCGGTGTCGGGGGCCACGACGGTGCGGACGTCGTCGGCCACCTGCTGGTAGGAGGCGGCGACGGCGGGTCCGAACACGGACTGGGCGCCCATGGCCATCACGGGAATGGTCAGGCGCTTCGACTGCGCGTGGGCCTGGTTGTCGGCGGCGTCGGCCTTGAACGCCCGGTAGTACTCGTATCCCGCCGTCCGCTTCGCCGGGTCGGAATACGCGCGGTAGTAGACGTTGCGGTCGATCGCCGCCGGATGTTGCGCGCGGTCGAAGAGCATTCCCAGATAGGTGGGGACGTCCTCGTTGTCCATGATGCGTTCCGGGATGGGCGCGGGTGAGGCGTTGAAGAGGAAGTGCCAGCTGATCCCGTAGAAGTTCTCCAGTCCGAATCCCGACAGCGGGCTTTCGACGACGCCGATCCGGGTGACCTCGGTGGGGAAGTCGCGGGCGTAGTTGTAGGCGACCATGGCGCCGAGGTCGTGGCCGATCAGGGCCACCTGGGTGAAGCCGAGCTGGTTGACCGCCTGCCGGATCCGGCGCGCCGTGGTGGCCTTGTCGTAGCCGCCGGCGGGGGCGGTGGAGGCGCCCAGGCCGGGTAGGTCGAACGTGATCACGGTGTGCTGCTGGGCGAGGCTGGGCAGCACCTTGTGCCACACCCACGACGTCTGCGGCCAGCCGTGCAGCAGCACCAGCGGCGAGCCGCTCCCGCTGGTGGTGTAACGCAGGGTCGCGCCGTCGACCGTGACGTTGCCCTGGCGTACGGCGTGGCCGCCGACGGGCGCCGCGGCCGGCTCCGGCGGCGGCGCGGGGGCCACGGCCGCGGCACCCGCGCCCGCCCCGCCCACGAGCGCCACCCCGAGCGCGGCCGCGACGGCGATCCGCCTGCCCCGACGACGCGAATCACTGCCGAGAGCTGTCTTCACCGCAGAACTCAACGCAGACAATTGCATGGACACTTCGC
The DNA here is from genome assembly GCF_008806585.1 of Micromonospora sp. AMSO12t. Lineage (NCBI taxonomy): Bacteria > Bacillati > Actinomycetota > Actinomycetes > Micromonosporales > Micromonosporaceae > Micromonospora > Micromonospora sp. AMSO12t. The sequence goes on along the minus strand of NZ_WAAS01000376.1, from coordinate 3,404 downwards.
TTTCCGTGAGTTGGCGACCGCATCGGACGGTCGGATCAAACAAAGCGGAAACGGCGGCGTTCACAAGCGCGCCACGGATGCCGATCGAGCGGCTTCGAAAATGTTACAACGGATGTCAAGACGTCGATCGATTGTGGCGTTTCGGCAAAACTCTCCGGCCCGTGCCGTGGATACAAACGTCGATACCCGCTTACGCGCCGGACGCCCGGCGGTGACGACCGCGACCACGCCTGCCGCCGGGGCGCTCCAGCAGCCACAGTCGAGGGTCGCGGCAGCTTTGCCGTGGCTCCGCGGCGCGTGGCAGGATATCGGCCATGACAAGCGACGAGCAGGTGAAAGCCAGCCACCGTAACACCCCGACGAGCGACGCATTCCGCGCTTTCATCGCCTCCGGCTGGGCCAGTACGGATGCGGCACCTGTCCCGCGCGCGGAGGTCGCCGAGCACGCGGCCCGCCGCCGGGCGGCCTTGTCACGCCGGTTCCCGGGCGAGCGCCTCATCATCCCCGCCGGCGGCCTCAAGGTGCGCAGCAACGACACCGACTACACCTTCCGCCCGCACACGGCCTTCGCCTGGCTGACCGGTCTCGGGTTCGACACCGAGCCCGACAGCGTCCTGGTGCTGGACCCCAGGCCCGACGGCCACGAGGCGATCCTGTTCTTCCGGCCGCTCGCGCCGCGCGACAGCGAGGAGTTCTTCGCGGACTCCCGGTTCGGCGAGTTCTGGGTCGGACCCCGCCCGACGATGCGCGACATCGAGCAGCGGCTGGGCATCGGCACCCGGCACATCGACTCGCTCCCGGACGTCCTGGCCAAGGACGCCGGCGCGACCGTGGTGCGCGTGGTGCGGGGGGCCGACGGCGAGCTCGCCCGGCTCGTCGACGAGACCCGGGCCCAGGCGGAGACGCCCGCGTCGGTCACGCAGCAGCACGAGGCGGACGAGGAACTGGCCCGCCACCTGTCGGGCATGCGACTGTGCAAGGACGAGTGGGAGGTGGGCGAGATGCGCAAGGCGATCGCCGCGACCCACCGGGGCTTCGATGCCATCATCGCCGGGCTGCCCGAGGCCGTCGGCAAGGAGCGCGGCGAGCGGTGGGTCGAGGGTCTCTTCGGCCTGTACGCCCGCCACGACGGCAACGGCATCGGCTACGAGACCATCTGCGCGTCCGGCGACCACGCCAACACCATCCACTGGACGAAGAACACCGGTCCGGTCCGCGAGGGCGACCTCATCCTGGTGGACGCCGGTGTCGAGGTCGACTCCCTCTACACCGCCGACATCACGCGCACCCTCCCGGTGACCGGTCGCTTCACCGACGTGCAGCGCAAGATCTACGAGGCGGTCCTGGAGGCGCAGGAGGCCGGCCTGGCGGCGGTGAAGCCGGGCAACAAGTTCAGCGACATCCACGCCGCCGCGAACGTGGTCATCGCCCGCCGGCTGCACGAGTGGGGACTGCTGCCCGAGGGCGTGACCCTCGAGCAGACCCTGGACCGGGAGAGCGGCGGCTGGCACCGGCGGTGGATGGTCCACGGCACGTCCCACCACCTCGGCATGGACGTGCACGACTGCCAGATGCTGCTGCGCCAGGAGTACATGGACGGCGAGCTGAAGCCCGGGATGATCCTGACCGTCGAGCCCGGCCTGTACTTCAAGGCCGACGACCTGCTGGCGCCGGCGGAGTTCCGCGGCATCGGCGTCCGGATCGAGGACAACGTGCTGGTCACCGAGGACGGTCACGAGAACCTGTCGTCGGCCATGCCGCGTACCGCCGACGACGTCGAGGCCTGGATCGACCGGGTGCGCTCCGGCGCGGGTGCCTGAGCGCCCCGCGACCGACCGGCCGGCACGTGCGGGCGCGCAGCGCCCGGTCGTGCCGGCCCCACCGGCCGTCGCGCACCGCTGAGCCCGCCGGGCACCGCGATCCGGTGCCCGGCGGCCGGCGGTACGGGCGCGACAACCTCACCCGGCCGGCGACGGGCGCTCAGCCGCCGTGGAAGGTGCAGCCGATCTTCGCGCCGCCGGCCATGCTGACCACCCCGACCCCCGGGTCGGTGCTGCCACGCACGAGGCAGCCGGCGTAGCCGTCCTCGTCGACGACGTCGCGGTCGGCCAGGTAGACCCCCCAGTTGAGGTAGAGGTCCCGCACGCCGCCCACGCCGTCGGCGAACGGCTCGGCGGCGGGCCGGACCCGGCGTTGCAGCACGTACGGGCCGTCCAGCGCGGCGTCGAGCCGGGCCTGCCACTCGTCGCCGCCCACCGTCCACCCGGCCAGTACGCCGTTGCCCCCGTGCAGCAGCGTCGGCTTCAGGATCAGCTCGTCCTGCCGGGCCCGGGCGTAGGCGAGCAGGTCGACCTCGGCCCCCTCGGGATCGGTGCCGCGCGGGCGTACGTGCCGGGTCCACGGCAGGAGCCGGTCGACGCAGGCCAGCTCGTCGGCGTCGAACAGGTGCCGGTGCCGGTCGTCGGAGAGCATGGCCAGGGTGCCCTTGTTGCCGTAGAGCTCGGCGTCCAGGCGGCTGAACAGGCCGACCTTCTCCTGCTCCGCGGCGACCAGCAGCGGCTCCACCTGGGCCGCCGCCACCGGGTCGGCCAGGTCCTCGGGCAGGAAGTAGCGCACGACGACGTCAACGGCGCGGCCCGCCACGGTCGGCCGGCCCTGCGGGTACGTGAACTGGCCGAGGTGGCAGCCGATCCCCTCGATCCCGTACCCGGCGAGCAGCTCGGCGAACACCTCGAGCCGGCCGCCCACGATGGGGTAGTTCTCCGTCGTGTCCACCACGGCGACGACGGGCGGCCGGTCCGTGGGGATCATCGGGGCGCACTCGGCGTACATCATCCGCACGATGCAGCCCAGCGTGTCCGGGTACCGGAGCCCGTGCCGGTCCACGAACTCCCGCAGCGGCGGGTACGCCAGCATCGCCCGGTTGATGTCGGCGGACTCGAAGCCGCCGAGGGCGCTGGTGAGGTTGAACTCGAGCAGCCGGAACCCCGCGCCGTCGTGGTAGAGGTCGGCGCGGCCCAGCGGGACGAGCGACCCGGCGCGGGCGCCGCGCGTGATCAGCGCCGTCTGCCGGGGATCCATGCCGACGGCCTCGGCCAGTGCGGTGAGGTCCCCGTCGAACACCCGCTCCGGCAGGGCGCGCAGCAGGTCGTAGACCGTGCGGAGGTCCCGGGCGACGGCCCGGCACTCGCTCTCCGCCAGGAAGGCGGGGGCGCTCATGAACCGCTCCCGGTACGGCTCGAGGATGACCGAGTCCAGGGCGGCGGCCGTCGGGTCGTCCGTCGACGCGCTCCGGGCGACGTGCTCGGCGTACGCGCGGCCCAGTGGCGACCTGCTCACTGCGGGCGGCCGGGTGGTCGTCATGGTGTGTCCTCTCGGGGCGGGTGGCGCGTCCGGTTCGGGGC
>NZ_WAAS01000375.1:0-4890 GCF_008806585.1 Micromonospora sp. AMSO12t | reverse complement strand
CAGGTCGACGGTGGAGTCGGAGGCGCTGGAGAGCGCGTCGAAGGTGGTGGGCTCGGCCCGGCGACCGGCGTCGAAGCGGCGCACCAGCCGGGCGCCCAGCGCGACGCCGACGGCGCCGATGCCCAGGGCCACCAGCTCGGTGAGCAGCAGCACGACAGAGGCGCCCCGCTGCGGCGCGTCCGCGCGGACTAGGCAGGAGATCAGGAACAGCGCGGCCATCGCCACGTTCACCAGGTTGAAGGTGACCGCCGTGCGCCGGGTCCGGTCGACCGGCACGTCCCACAGGTCGATCATGCCGGCCACGGCGGTCAGCGCGGCGGCGACCAGGGCGGCCACGGACGTCCAGTAGCCCACCTCACCGAGGAAGGCCGGCCCGCCGAGCACGTCGGTCAGGTCGAACACGGTCGCGCTCACGAAGAGCCCGAACGGGAACGTCACCAGCATCGGTTGGATCGGGTGCCCCTGCACCCGCAGCCGGCTCTGCATGGTTCCTCCCCAGGTAGGCACACGTCACCAGTCCAGGGTGCTACCCGGGCGCCCGTACGCCGAAACGACACGCGGCCCGCCGGCCACCAGCGTCACGCAGGTCCCGATGGTCACGCCGGCCACGGAGGGCCCGCGGCGTCACCGCAGCACCGGCCGGCTGGCGGGTTCAGTTGTCCCGGGGGCGCGACACGGTGGCGACCAGCCGGTCGGCCACCTCCCGCAGCGGGATGTCCAGCGACGACGCCGCGCTGCGCAGCACGTCGAGCGCCTCGCCGGCCGCGCAGCCGCGCTGGGTCATGATCACGCCGATCGCCTGGCCGATCACCCCGTCGCCCAGCACCGAGGGCTCCAGTTCCCCGGCCTCGGCCGCCTTGCGCGCCCGGTCGCGGACCGCCGCGAGGAGCAGCCCGGCGTGCTCGGCGAGCAGCATCGCGGTGAGCTGGTGCCCCGGGGTGAGCAGGTCGTCGGGGCCGGCGTACAGGTTGATCGCCCCGATCACCTGTTCGTCGACGTCGACCGGCGCGGAGATCACCCCGTGCACGCCCAGCTCCCGGGCCCGCGGCGTCCAGGACGGCCAGCGCACCTCGCGGTCCAGCCGGTCGGAGAGGATCATCTCCCGCCGCCGGATCGCGTCCATCGCGGGCGAGTCGGGGCCGTGCCGCAGGTCGTCCAGCCCCGCCAGGCGCGCGTCGGAGGCCGCCACCCCGGCCGGTTCGCCGGCGCGCAGCGCGGTGAAGCCGCACCAGCTCACGCCGGCCACCGCCTCGCGGGCGGTACGCACCAGCGCGTCCAGCGCCTCGTCGAAGTCCTCGACCGCTATCAGCGCGGCCGTCAGCTCGCGCAGCAGGGCGGCGGTCTCCAGGACACCGAGCCGCTCCACCGCCGGGTCCCACATCTCCAGGTTCACCGCTCCACAGCCCCCACCGTCCCGGGGCGTGCTTCCGCACGGCCGACCGGCGCCGTCACGTGTTCCATCGTCTGGTCTCTCCCGACTCCTCGGACCCGGCCTACTACCCTCGCAAACCGGGATCGAAACGGCGCAAAAGGGGCCCCTTCCGGTGCCCGAAGGCGCTGGAAGGGGCCCGGAGCGTCAGCGCGACGCGGAGCTGAGCCGCCGCCCCACCGAGGCGATCAACCGGTCCAGCTCCGAGCCGAACGGGTTGTCGTGCACGAGGTACGTCCAGGTCGCGCTCGGCCGCACCAGCTTCGCCTCGTCCGGCTCCCAGTCGTCGGTGAACTCGGTCTCCTCGAAGGTCTCGATCGTCCGCCGCTCGATCTCCGGGATCAGGTTGTTGAACGCCGGCACGGCCGCCCGGTGGAACTCGTCCAGCGGGTCGAGCCGACCCAGGGCGCGCAGGTGCACACCCTCGCGCACCTCGGAGAGCTCCGCGAGGTGGTCCGTCCAGAGCCGGTCGAGGTGGTAGAGGGCGATCGAGCGGGCGACCCGGGCGAGCAGGTCCTCGTCCATCTCGCCGGCCTTCTCCGGCACCCGGTCCAGCAGCATCAGCGCCGCGACGTCGCTGGTCAGTAGCCGTTCCCGGCGCTCCGCGAGGGCCTTGCGCTGCTGCTCGATGACGACGCTGTAGCGCCAGGTGTTGCGGTGGATCTCGTGGTTGACGCCCTCGGCGACCCGCTGGGCGTGCTCGACGGCGTACTCGACCTGGTCGTCGGTGACCAGGCCGTCGGCGTTCATCCGGGGCGAGGCGGGAACGGCGTCGCCGGCGTGCCGGGCGACCAGGTCGTCCTCCAGGCTGACGAAGAAGACCGATCCGCCCGGGTCGCCCTGCCGCCCGGCCCGGCCGCGCAGCTGGTCGTCGACGCGCCGGCTGTCGTGCCGGCCGCTGCCGATGACGTAGAGGCCGCCCAGCTCGGCGACCCGGTCCCGGTCGGTCTGGTCACTGCCGCCGAGGCGGATGTCGACGCCCCGGCCGGCCATCTGGGTGGAGACGGTCACCGCGCCGTACGCGCCGGCCTCGGCGATGATCGTCGCCTCCTCGTCGTCGTTCTTCGCGTTGAGCACCACGCAGGGCACCCCGATGGCGTTCAGGCCGGCCGCCAGCCCCTCGGACTCCTTCACGTCCAGGGTGCCGACCAGCACCGGCCGCCCGCGCTCGTGGTGGCGCTTGATCTCGTCGACCAGCGCCTCCTCCTTCTCGGCCCGGGTGGCGTAGATGCGGTCCGTCTCGTCCTCGCGCACGCACGGGGTGTTCGGCGGGATCACCGCCACCTCGAGGCCGAAGAACTCGCGGAGCTGGTCGCCGACCAGCACCGCGGTCGCCGTCATGCCGCACACCTTGGGGTAGAGCGCGATGTACGCCTGCACGGCGATCGTGCCGAGCACCTCGCCCTCGGCGGTGGCGTCGAGGCCCTCCTTGGCCTCCACGGCCGCCTGGAGCCCGTCCGGCCACCGGCGGCGCTGGGCGACCCGGCCCCGCATCTCGTCGATCAGCTCGACGGAGCCGTCGCGGACGATGTAGTCGACGTCGCGGTGCAGCAGGGCGTGCGCGTGCAGCGCCACGTTCACGGCGGACAGCTGCGCGACGTGCTCCTCGTCGTACAGGTCGATGCCGAGCTTGGCCTCGACGGCGGCCAGGCCGGCGGCGGTGAAGGCGACACTGCGGCCGTCCTCGGCCACCGTGTAGTGCTTGCCCTTGCGCAGGCCCCGCACCTGCGCGGCGGCGGCGTGCACCGGGTCCTGCTCGCCGGCGACCGAGCCGGCGAGGACCATCGGCACCCGGGCCTCGTCGATGAGGATCGAGTCGGCCTCGTCGACGATCGCCGTGCGCAGCGGCGGCTGCACCCGGTCCTCCACGTCCGTGACGAGCTGGTCGCGCAGGTAGTCGAAGCCGGCCTCGCTGACCGAGACGTAGGTGACGTCGCAGGCGTACGCGTCGCGCCGCTCCTGCGGGGTGGACGCCTCGTTGACCCAGCCGACGCTCAGGCCGAGCAGCTTGTAGACCGGCTCCATCCAGAGGGCGTCGCGCCGGGCCAGGTAGTCGTTGACGGTGAGCACGTGCACCGGGCCGTTGCCCAGCCGGACGTGCCCGTAGGCGGCGATGGTCGCGGTGAGCGTCTTGCCCTCACCGGTGGCCATCTCGGCGACCTTGCCCGAGAGCAGCGCCATCGCGCCCAGCAGCTGCACGTCGTACGGCCGCTGGTCGAGGCCGCGGCGGGCGGCCTCGCGGCCGATCGCGCAGATCTCCTCGTAGCCCGTGGCCTTGCCGGCGGCCTCGGTCAGCTCGGCGTCGTCGAGCGCCGACAGCTCGTCCTCGCGCGCCTCGACGGCCGGCAGCAGCTTCTCCAGCGGCCCCAGGTCGACCGTCGTCCCCGGGCGCTGGAGGAACCGGCGGAACCTGGTCTTCAAGCGTTGCGACACACCCATGAGCGGCAACGGTACGCGACCGGAGCCCGCGTTGGCGGCCCGCCCGGCGCGCCGCCGCGCGGGTGTCGTCGCCGGGCGGGTCGCGGTCGTGGACCGCTCAGCTCACCAGGAGCTGGTGCGTGGCCAGCTCACGGTAGAGCGGGCTGGTCCCGGTCAGCTCGTCGTGGGTGCCGGTGGCCGCCACCCGGCCGCCGTCGAGCACCACGATCTGGTCGGCGTCGACGACGGTGGAGAGGCGGTGCGCCACGATCAGCAGGGTGCGCCGGGCGGCGACCGCGTCGATGGCCCGGCGCAGCGCGGCCTCGTTGCGGGCGTCGAGGTTGCTGGTCGGCTCGTCGAGCAGCAGCACCGGCGGTCCGGCCAGCAGGGCGCGGGCGATCGCCAGCCGCTGCCGCTCGCCGCCGGAGAGCAGCACCCCGCCCTCGCCCACCTGCACGTCCAACCCCTCGGGAGCGCGCTCGGCGAGGTGGCCGAGGTTGACCTCGTCGAGCACCGCGCGCAGCCGGGCCTCGGTGGCCTCCGGCGCGCTGATCAGGAGGTTCTCCCGCAGCGTGCCGGCCAGCACGGGCGCGGACTGCTCGACGTAGCCGATCCGGGCGCGCAGCGCGTCGCGGGGCAGGTCCCGCACGTCGACCCCGTCGATGCGCAGCGCGCCCTCGGTGACCTCGTAGAAGCGCTCGACCAGCGCCAGCAGCGTCGACTTCCCGGCGCCCGACGGGCCGACCAGGGCGGTGCGGGTGCCGGCCGGCACGGTGAAGCTCACCTCGTGCAGCACCGGCGGGCCGCCGGGGTAGCCGAAGCCCACCCGGTCGAACTCTACGGACGCCGGGGCCCCGCCGGGCAGCGCCCGGGCCGGGACGGACGCGGGCCGGTCCGCGGCCCCCTCGACCGGCACGGCGAGCATCTCCTCGATGCGCTGGAGCGCACCCAGCCCGGTCTGCAACTGGGTGTAGGCGTGCACCGCCTGCCCGAGCGGAAGGACCAGGAAGAACAGGAACATGATGAAGGCGACCAGGTCGCCG
>NZ_WAAS01000374.1:0-4936 GCF_008806585.1 Micromonospora sp. AMSO12t | reverse complement strand
AGGCAGCACCCCAGCGCCGACTCCTCCCGAGGCAGCACACCTGAGCCGAGCTCTCCCACGAACCTGTCCACGAACGGTTTTCCGGGGAGCCCCGCCCGCGCAGGGATCAAGCCTGACCGCCCGGAGCGGGCGGGGCTCCCCGGAAAACCGTTCGTGGACAGAACAGTCACACCCCCTTGGGGTGCCAGACCGTCTTCGTCTCCAGCAGCGTGGTCATCCGGGTGATGCCGGGGTCGGCGGACCAGTCGTGGTCGGCCGGGGCCGGCCGGAGCACCCGCTTGAGGTTCTGCGCCGCCTTGACCTCCAGTTCCGTCGCCAGCTCGGCGTCGGCCACCCCGGTCAGGTCGATGGCGTTGACGTCCATGTGGGCGGCCAGCGCCGGCACGGTCTCGGCGATCCGGCCGGTGAGCAGGTTCACCACCCCGCCGGGCAGGTCGGAGGTGGCGAGCACCTCCGCCAGGGTCACGGCCGCCAGGGGCTGCGTCGGCGAGGTCGCCACCACCACCGTGTTGCCGGTGACGATCGCCGGGGCGATCACGCTGACCAGGCCGAGCAGCGCCGGGGACTCCGGGGCCACCACGGCCACGACGCCGGTCGGCTCGGGCGCCGACAGGTTGAAGTACGGCCCGGCGACCGGGTTGGCGCCGCCGTAGACCTGGGGGAGCTTGTCGGACCAGCCGGCGTACCAGACCCAGCGGTCCACGGCCGCGTCGACCTCGTCGCCGGGCACGCCGAGGGCGACGAACTGCTCGCGCCGGCCCTCCAGCATCTCGGCGACCCGGTAGAGGATCTGACCCCGGTTGTACGCCGTCGCCCCGGCCCAGCCCTTCACGGCGGCGCGGGCGGCGACCACGGCGTCCCGCGCGTCCTTGCGGGAGGCGAGGGAAACGTTGGCGTCCTGCACGAGATACGACCGTCCCGACTCGCTGCGCGGGAACTTCCCGCCGATGAAGAGCTTGTACGTCTTGCGTACCGCGACCCGCTCAGACATTGAGGTAGCCCTCCAGCCCGTGCCGGCCGCCCTCGCGACCGTAGCCCGACTCCTTGTAGCCGCCGAAGGGCGAGGTGGGGTCGAACTTGTTGAACGTGTTGGCCCAGACGACGCCGGCGCGCAGCCGGTCGGCCATCCACAGGATCCGGGAACCCTTGTCGGTCCAGATCCCGGCCGACAGCCCGTACGGCGTGTTGTTGGCCTTCTCGACGGCCTCGGCCGGGGTGCGGAACGTCAGCACGGAGAGCACCGGGCCGAAGATCTCCTCGCGGGCGATCCGGTGCGCCTGGGTGACCCCGGTGAAGATCGTCGGCGCGAACCAGAAGCCGCGGTCCGGCAGCTCGCACGGCGGTGACCAGCGCTCCGCGCCCTCGGCGGACCCGGCGTCGGAGAGCTCCCGGATCCGCGCGAGCTGCGCGGCCGAGTTGATCGCGCCGATGTCGGTGTTCTTGTCCAGCGGGTCGCCGACGCGCAGCTGGGCCATCCGCCGCTTCAGCGACTCCAGCACCCGGTCGGCGACGTTCTCCTGGATCAGCAGCCGCGAGCCGGCGCAGCAGACGTGCCCCTGGTTGAAGAAGATCCCGTTGACGATCCCCTCGACGGCCTGGTCGACGGGGGCGTCGTCGAAGACGATGTTGGCGGCCTTGCCGCCCAACTCCAGGGTGAGCTTCTTGCGGGTGCCGGCGACCGAGCGGGCGATGGCCCGGCCGACCTCGGTCGAACCGGTGAAGGCGACCTTGTCCACGCCCTGGTGCTCGACCAGCGCCCGGCCGGTCTCGCCGGCGCCCGTGACGATGTTGACCACGCCGGCGGGCAGGTCGGCCTGCTGGCAGATCTCGGCGAAGAGCAGTGCCGTCAGCGGCGTCGTCTCGGCCGGCTTCAGCACCACCGTGTTGCCGGCGGCCAGCGCCGGGGCGATCTTCCACGCCAGCATCAGCAGCGGGAAGTTCCACGGGATGACCTGCGCGGCCACGCCGAGGGGGCGCGGGTTCGCGCCGAAGCCGGCGTGCTCCAGCTTGTCGGCCCAGCCGGCGTAGTAGAAGAAGTGCGCCGCGACCAGGGGCAGGTCGACGTCGCGCGACTCCTTGATCGGCTTGCCGTTGTCCAGGGACTCCAGCACGGCCAGCTCGCGGGAGCGCTCCTGGAGGATCCGGGCGATCCGGAAGAGGTACTTCGCCCGGTCCCGGCCCGGCATCGGGCCCCAGACCTTCTCGTACGCCTGGCGGGCGGCGCGGACGGCGCGGTCCACATCCTGCGCGCCGGCCTCGGCGACCTCGGCGAGCACCTCCTCGGAGGCCGGGTTGACCGTCTTGAACGTGCCGCCGTCGGTGGGGTCCACGAACTCCCCGTCGACGAAGAGCCCGTAGGAGGCTTTCAGGTCCACCACCGAGCGGGACTCGGGGGCGGGTGCGTATTCGAACATCGGCTCTCAGTCCAGGGTGAAGTAGTCGGGACCGGAGTAGGTGCCGGTCGTCAGCTTGGTGCGCTGCATGAGCAGGTCGTTGAGCAGGCTGGAGGCGCCGAACCGGAACCAGTCCGGGTCCAGCCAGTCCGCGCCGACGGTCTCGTTGACCATCACCAGGTACTTGATGGCGTCCTTGGTGGTCTTGATGCCGCCGGCCGGCTTCACGCCGACCTGCCGGCCGGTGGCGGCCCGGAAGTCGCGGACGGCCTCCAGCATTACCAGGGTCACCGGCGGGGTGGCTGCCACCGGGACCTTGCCGGTGGAGGTCTTGATGAAGTCGCCGCCGGCCAGCATCGCCAGCCAGGAGGCGCGCCGCACGTTGTCGTACGTGGCCAGCTCGCCGGTCTCCAGGATGACCTTGAGGTGGGCTGCCGGTCGCCCCTGGTGACCGCCGTCAGCAGAGCCGCAGGCCTCTTTGACCGCAACGATCTCGTCGTAGACCTCCTGGTAGCGGCCGGCGAGGAAGGCGCCCCGGTTGATCACCATGTCGATCTCGTCGGCGCCGGCCGCCACGGCGGCCCGGGTGTCGGCGAGCTTGACCTCCAGCGGGGCCTGGCCCGACGGGAAGGCGGTCGCCACGCTGGCCAGGTGCACGCCGGAGCCGCGCAGCACCTCGGCAACGTGCGGGACCATCGCCGGGTAGACGCAGACCGCGCCCACGTGCGGGCAGGACGGGTCGGCCGGGTCGGGGCGCAGCGCCTTGGCCGCGAGGGCCCGCACCTTGCCCGGGGTGTCCGCCCCTTCGAGGGTGGTCAGGTCGACCATCCGGATCGCCAGGTCGATGGCCTGGGCCTTGGCGGTGGTCTTGATGGAGCGGGTGCCGAGTTGTGCCGCCCGCTGCTCCGCGCCGACCTGGTCCACGCCGGGCAGGCCGTGCAGGAAGGTCCGCAGAGCGGTCTCGGATCGTCCCAACTCGGAGAGCTCCGACCGGGCCGACGTCGCTGTCGCCGTCATGCCCCGAAGTCTACGCACCCGGCCGGACAGTGATCTTGGTCACCGTGCTGTCGCCGGCGCATGGTGAGCGAGGTCGCCGGTCCGGCCGCACCCGCAGTGCCGGGACGGGTGGACCGGTAGGTTGAGCGATCGTGGACGTACACGTCATTGACCATCCGCTCGCCCAGTCGCGGCTGACCGCCATGCGGGACGCGCGCACCGACTCCTCCTCGTTCCGGGCGGCGCTGCACGAACTCACCACCATGCTGGTGTACGAGGCCGCGCGCTCCTTCCCCGTCGAGAAGTACCCGGTGCAGACCCCCGTCACCGGCACCGAGGGCACCCGGCTGGCAAACCCGCCGCTGCTCGTACCGGTGCTGCGGGCCGGCCTGGGCATGGCCGACGCCGCGCTCGGCCTGCTGCCGGAGTCCTCGATGGGCTTCGTCGGCCTGGCCCGGGACGAGGAGACGTACGAGCCGCGCGCCTACATGGAGTCGCTGCCGCGCGACCTGAGCGGCCTGCCGGTGCTGGTGCTCGACCCGATGCTCGCCACCGGCGGCTCGCTGGAGCACTGCTGCCGGCTGCTGGCCGACCGGGGCTGCACCGACATCACCGTGCTCTGCGTGCTCGCCGCGCCCGTCGGCATCGAGCGGCTGGAGCGCTCCGGCCTGCCGCTGCGCCTGGTCACCGCCTCGATCGACGAGGGGCTCAACGACCGCATGTTCATCGTGCCGGGGCTCGGCGACGCGGGCGACCGCCAGTTCGGTGGCATGCCCCGCTTCTGAGGTCCGTCGCGCGGCTGCGCGTGAATCCGTGCGCGAGTCCGTGCGCGGGATGCGCGCAGCCGCTACCGTCTCCGGCCATGACTGGTGTTGCGCTCGCCGAAGAGCTGCTTCTCCTCGCGTACGACGACGAGACCGGCAAGGCGACCATGCCGCGGATCAGCCTCGACCTGGGGATGGCCGCCGCGGTGCTGATCGAACTGGCCCTGGCCGGGCGGATCGTGTACTCCGAGGGGTCCCTGACGGTGGTCGACCCGACGCCCACCGGCGAGCCGCTCGTCGACGGGGTCCTCGCCCGCATGGCCGCCGACACGCCCCACAGCCCCTCGTCCTGGGTGCAGCGGCTGCGGCACGGCCTGCGCGACAAGATCCTGGGTGACCTGTGCGCCCAGGGCGTGGTGCGCGACGTCGACGAGACCGAGCTGGGCTTCATCCACGTGCACCGCTACCCGACGGTGGACCCGGCCGTCGAGGCGGACACCCGACGCCGGCTCGCCGAGGCGCTGGCCAGCGGCGAGCTGCCCGACGAGCGGACGGCGGCCCTGGCCACCCTGGTCGCGGTGCTGCGGATGGAGCCGGCGCTCGGCCTGAGCGGTGACGCGGCCCGGGAGGCCCGGCAGCGGCTGGAGGAGATCGCCGGCGGCGCCGGCTTCTCCGGCACCGTCAGCCTGGACGACTCCGTGGTCCGCCCCTCCGTCGGCCTCGTCGTGGCCGCCCTGGGCAGCGCCGTGGACGCCGCCCTGGGCCCCCGCCGCTAACCACCCC
>NZ_WAAS01000373.1:0-4962 GCF_008806585.1 Micromonospora sp. AMSO12t | reverse complement strand
GGGGCGCGCCGGCTCCGCCGAGCGGGCCGTGCTGCGGCTGGCCCGGCCGTACCTGAACCGGCTGCTCGGCGCGGGACTGCTCGCCGCCGCCACCGAGTTCGCCGGCCTCGCCCTGATGGCCACCGCGACCTGGCTGCTGATGAGCGCCGCCGGCCAGCCCCCGCTGGACCGCCTCACCGTGGCGATCGTGGCGGTCCGGGCGCTGGCGATCAGCCGGGGCGTGCTCCGCTACACCGAACGGCTCGCCGGGCACGACGCCGTGCTGCGGCTGATCACCGACGTCCGGGCCCGGGTCTTCGGCACCCTCGCCGCCCGCCCGACGGCCCGGCAGCGCTCCGGCGACGCGCTGAGCCGGCTCGTCTCCGACGTGGAGGCCGTCCAGGACCTGCTGCTGCGGGTGCTGGTGCCGGCCTCGGCGGCGGCGCTGGTCAGCGTGCTCGCGGTCGGCGGGGCGGCGCTGATGTCGCCGGCCGCCGCCGGGGTGCTCGCGGTCGGGCTGCTGGTCGCCGGGGTGGCGCTGCCCGCCCTGGCCACCGCGCTGACCCGGCGCGCCGCCGCCGAGCTGGCGCCGCTGCGCGGCGCCCTCGCCACCGACGCGGTCGACCTCACCCACGGCGCCGCCGACCTGGCCGCGTTCGGCGGCACCGGGCACGCGCTGGAGGCGGCCGGGGCACGGACCCACCGGCTGGCCCGGTTGGAGCGGCGGCTCGCCGCCACGGGCTTCGCCGTCGACGCGACGGGGGTGCTCGTGGCCGGGCTGACCGCCGGCGCGGTGGTGCTCGCCGCACTCGCCGACGACGTGGACGGGGTGCTGGTCGGCGTCCTGGCGGTCGGCACGCTCGCCGCCGTGGAGATCGCGCTGGCGCTGGTCGGGGCCGCCCGGCAGTGGACCCAGCTGCGGACCGGCCTGACCCGGGTCGCCGCCCTGCTGGACGCCCCGGCCGGTCCGGCCACCTCCGACGGCGCGGAGGTCGGCCCCGGGCCGTACGACGTCCGGTTCGAGGAGGTCACCGTCCGGTACCGGGAGGGCGCCCCGCCCGCCCTGGACGGGTTCAGCCTGGACCTGCCGCCCGGTCGCCGGGTCGCGGTGGTCGGGCCCAGCGGCGCCGGCAAGAGCACCCTGGCCGCCGTCCTCACCGGCGCGGTGCGCCCCGCACACGGCCGGGTCACCCTCGACGGGCGCGGGCTGTCGGCGTACCGGGCCGAGGAACTGCCCCGCGCGGTCGGCGGACTGCTCGCCGAGGCGTACGTCTTCCACGCCTCCGTGCGGGAGAACCTGCTGCTCGGGCGGCCCGCGGCCGGCGAGGAGGAGCTGGCGGCGGCGACCGCGGCGGCCGGGCTGCTGGACTGGGTGCACGAGCAGCCCGACGGCTGGGACACCGTGGTCGGCGAGGAGGGCGGCCAGCTCTCCGGCGGCCAGCGGCAGCGGCTCGCGCTGGCCCGGGCGCTGCTCGCGGCGCCGGGTGTGCTGGTGCTCGACGAGCCGACCGAGGGGCTCGATCCCGCCGCCGCCGACGCGGTGCTCGCCTCCGCGCTGGCGGCCACCCCGGCCGGGCACTCCGTGCTGCTGATCAGTCACCGGCTCAGCGGGCTCGCCGAGCTGGACGAGATCGTGGTGCTGGACGCCGGGCGGGTGGCCCAGCGCGGCCGGCACGCCGAACTGGTCGCCGCTCCGGGCTGGTACCGGGACCAGTGGCTGATCCAGGAGGCGGCCGAACGCGGGTACCTGGCGCTGCGCCCCTGACCTCCGCCCGGCCCGACCGCCCGTCGGCTCCGGGTCGGGCCAGGGTTTGTCCCCGACGACGTCCGGCGGCGACCCGTGACAGGGTGGGGCCATGCGGGGCGAGGACGACGCGACGACGGTGGAGGAACGGCTGCGGGAGCTGGGCGCGCACCTGCGGGGGCCGCGCCGGCTCAAGTCCGACCTGCTGACCGAGGCACGGCACGGGCTGCTGGACGCCGTCGACGCGTACCGGGCGGACGGGCTGCCGGCGACGGAGGCGCAGCGCCGGGCGGTGGCCGAGTTCGGCTCGCCGGCGCAACTCGCCCCGGCCTACCAGGCGGAGCTGGCGGCGGGCGCGCTGCGCGGGCTGTCGCTGCGGGTCATCGCGCTCGCCACGGTCGCGTTCGTCGCCGGCGACCTCACCTGGCAGGGGTCGAGCTGGGGCGGCTCCCCGCCGCCGGCCGCCTACCAGCTGCTGTCGGCGTCGGTGGGCTGGATCTGGGCGGCGGCGTTCGCGCTGGCCGCGACAGGGCTGCTGCGGGCCGGCCGGGCGGCGCTGCGCGGCGGCGCCGACCGGGCGGTGGGGGCGGCCCTCGTCGGGGTCCTCGCCCTCGGCGTACTGACCGGCTCGGCACTCTTCGCGTGGTCGATCGGCCTCTGGGACGACGCGCTCACCTGGCCGCCCATGATCATCGGCGCGGCGGTGGCCGCCGCCGGCTACCTCTGGCTCGGCCGGGCCGCCCGCACCTGGCTGCTCGCGGCCCGCTGATCCGGCCACGGATCGGGCGCCTCGCCCGGGTCGAGGGCTGCCGCCCGTCCCGCACGACGGAGGACGGAGGACGGACGAGGGACACCGGCCTGTCGCGCTGGCCGGTGCCCGTCAGGCCGGCGCCGCCGGCGGGGTGTCGGTGTCGAGGAACCGGCCGACGGTGGAGCGGAACTCGCGCCACCCGGACCGCTCGCCGGCCAGCGCCCGCCGGCCCTCGTCGGTGAGTTGGTACGTCCGCCGTTCCCGCCCGTTGACGGTGCTCCAGGTGCTGGCCACGTGGCCGGCCCGCTCCAGCCGGCGCAGCGCGGGATAGATGGTGCCGGTCGGCAGGTCGAGCTGCCCGTCGCTGCGGTTGCGCAGCGCCTCGATGATCGCGTAGCCGTGCAGCGGGCCCTGCTCGAGCACCGCGAGCAGCAGCGCGTCGAGGTGTCCGTGCAGCGCCTGGGCCTTCATGCGTAGCAACGCTACTTGTCGGCCGCCCGCTCCGCCACCGGGGTGCGGGCACCGGTCTCCCGGAGACGCCCACTAGGGTATGTGCCCAGAGTCACTCGCCGGCGGCGGACGCCGGCGGGCAACCCGAAGCACACGGAGGTCAGCGTGGCCCGCCAGTCGCCCCAACGGCCCGACGCCGACGAGCCCGAGCTCGACGACGCCGACGCCCCGGCCGAGTCCGGCACCGCAACCGTCTCGGCCGAGGCCGCCCGCGCCCTCTGGGACGAGCTGCGGATCGACCCGGTGGAGATCGCGCTGCCCGCCGGCACGGGCTACACCCTGCGGGCCTACCGGCCGGCGCGGGAGCTGACCCCGACCGACGTCACCGAGCGCGACCAGGACGACCCGTTCCTGGCCCGCCGCCAGGTCACGGAGGAGGACGAGGAGGACGACGACGAGGCCGTCGTCATCCTCGACGAGGAGGTCGCCCAGGAGTTCGCCGAGAGCGACGACGAGGAGGCCAAGGGCCGCCGCCGCGACGCGACCGACGACGAGGACGCCGAGACCGCCGCCGAGGACGACGAGGACGAGGCGGGCGACGAGGAGGTGCCGGTCTTCCTCACCCACCGTGGGAAGCTGCTGCTCTTCAAGACGCCCGAGTCGCTGGTCAGCTTCATCCGCTCCGGGGCGCCGAACGACCTGTCTCAACTGGACAGCTGGAATGAACTGTCCGAACGGGTGGAGCCGGCCGACATCGCGCCGCTCGACGAGGACGTCTACGAGCTCGACCTGGTGGTGGAGAACCTCCGCGGCGGGCACGACACCTGGGACTGGACGCTGCTCATCGAGGCCGGTGAGGTGGCCCGCGACCTGGCGTACGCGCTGCGGCTGCCCGCGGTGCTGGACATGCTCTCCGCCGGCTCCAGCCTCGACGACCTGGACGAGGCGCTGCGCGCCTCGGTCGACGGCGGTGTGGGCGGGTTCTTCGGTCGGCGCCGGCTGAGGAAAATCGGGGCACAAACCGCAAGTCTGGGTTGGCGCACCATTGTCGGGAAGATCTCTGCGACGGTGGACTGGCGCGACTGACCCTTTACGGGGAGCATCAGTCTCTGGCAGTGAAAGCCTTGTGTCCCGGGAGGAGGACGACGCCGTGGCGCTCGTGCGCGTGTACTGCGGTCTGGCCTCGGCGGATCCGGCCGACCGACCGGTCTCGGCCGGTTCGACGCTGACGTCCGCTGTGGTCGACGACGCAGGCCGTCTGCTGCATGTCTGCGAGATCGGTGACGACCCCGCTGGCTACGCCCAGCTGGTCGCGCTGCTCGTGGAGCGGTCGGGCGGGCCGAGCGGTGCGGCCATCGCCGCCGACAGCGACGACCACACGGTCACCTCGCTGCTCAGCGCCGCCGGGCGTCCACTGGCGATCGCCGACGACGACTCCGTCGACGACTTCGCCGAGCGCTTCGCCGACGACGACTCCCTGGAGGAGATGCAGTCGCCCCCGGCCGAGCGGCGCGCCGTCGGCCTGGCCCGCGCCCTGCAGGCCGGCGCCCTCTCCGCCGTCACCCTCCCGGCCCCCCGGGACCTCGCCGGCTACAAGCAGGTCCTCGCCGCGCACGCCGCCCTGGCCAGCGGCCGGCACTCCGCCGCCGTCGCGCTGCGGGAGGTGCTCCGCGAGCTCTACCCGGCCGCGTTGCGGGCGTACCCGGACCCGGCCGAGCCGGTCTCGCTGGCCGTGCTGGACGCCCTGCCCGAGCCCGGCATGCTGAGCGGCACCGTGGGCCACGGCGACGACGCCCCGGCCCCCGCCGAGGCGGTCACGGCGCGGCTCGCCGCCGACGGGGTCGCCGACGCCGACGAGCTCACCTCAGCGGTGACCGCCCTGCGGGTGGCCATCAGCGAGACGCCCCGACGCGCCACCGTCAACCGCGCCCTCACCTCCGCCGTGGCGGAGACCGTGCGGCAGGCGGTCGCCTCCGTCCGGGCCTGCGACGCCGGCTGCCAGGCGCTGGTGGGCGCGCTCAACGACCGGGTCGGCACG
>NZ_WAAS01000372.1:0-4981 GCF_008806585.1 Micromonospora sp. AMSO12t | reverse complement strand
CGCCCTGCCCCCGTTGCTGCCCCGGACCGCCGGGGCGGGCGCCGCCCGGGCCGACGGGACGACCACCGAGGTCCCAGTCCTCGGCGGCGGTGGCGGCGACGGCGCGGGCGTCGGCCCAGGAGCGTACGGCGTCGATGCGTTCCGCCTGGGTGACACTGAGCGGCACCATGCTGACCAGTGCCCGGACCAGGTCGTCGCGGCGCAGCGGACGCCGTTCGGCGAAGGCGTCGAAGAGCCCGCCGACGACGGCCTGCTCGATCTCGGCCCCCGAGTAGCCCTCGCTGAGTCCGGCGAGTTCGCCGAGCAGGGCGTCGTCGGGCGTCAGGGCACCGGCGACGGCCGGGTTGCGCAGCCGCCGGGCGAGGTGGACCCGCCAGATCGACGCGCGTTCCGCGCGGGTCGGCAGGTCGACGAAGAAGATCTCGTCGAAGCGCCCCTTGCGGAGCAGTTCCGGGGGCAGCCGTTCGAAGTCGTTGGCGGTCGCGATGACGAAGACGGGCCGGGACTTCTCCTGCATCCAGGTCAGGAAGGAGCCGAAGACCCGGGCGGAGGTGCCGGAGTCGTTGGCCCCGCCGACGAAGCCCTTCTCGATCTCGTCGACCCACAGCACGCAGGGTGCGGTCGCCTCGGCGGTCCGGATGGCGGTGCGCATGTTCTGCTCACTCGACCCGACGAGCCCGGCGAAGACCCGGCCGACGTCCAGCCGCAGCAGCGGCAGGCCCCAGGCCGAGGCGATCGCCTTCGCGGTCAGCGACTTGCCGCAGCCGGGCACGCCGGTGATCAGGACGCCCCGGGGCGCGGGCAGCCCGTACGCCGCCGCCTCGGCCAGCCAGGAACCGTCCCGCTTGGCCAGCCACCGCTTCAGGTTCTCCAGCCCGCCGACGTCGGCGAGGTCGACCGGGGCGTCGACGAACTCCAGCAGCCCCGACTTGCGTACGGTCTGCCGCTTCTCCTCGTGCACGACCGCGAGGTCTCTGCCGTCGAGCACGCCGTCGTTGACCATGGCGCGGGCGAACGCGTTCTCCGCCTCGTGCAGGGTGAGCCCGAGGGCCGCCTTGGCGAGCCGTTCCCGGCCGAGGTCGTCCAGGGCGACGCGGATCCGGCCGCCGGCGGAGTTGGCGGCGATCATGCCGTCGAGCACCCGCCGGATCTCCGTCTCGGTGGGCAGCGGGAAGTCGATGATCGTCACGTCCTTCTCCAGCTCCACCGGGATGTGCAGCACCGGCGAGACCAGGACGAGGGTGCGCGGCACCGGGCCGGCCTTGAAGGCCGCCACCACGTCCCGCAGCCGGCGGACCACGCCGGGGGTGCCCGGCCGGTCGCTGCTGCCGTGCGCCGGGTGCAGGTCCTTGAAGATCAGCACGCTGGGGTGGTCGAGGCGCAGCACGGCGGCCAGCGCGTCCTCCGGGTCGGTGGTGCCCTTGCGGGCGACGCCGTCGGGTTGCACGAGCCCCGTCGTCAGCGACCAGGTCCACACCGCCCGTGGCGTGCGGACGAGGGTGGCGTCCCGGGCGACGGCGCAGACCTCGGCGACCACCCGCTGTTCCTCGGACGACTCGACGTAGAGGACCGGGAAGCGCGCCTTGAGCATCTGCGACAGTGCGTCACGGAACGGCACCACCACCGTCGCCCCCTCCCACCCCACCGACGAGCAGCGCGACTCTAACAGCCCCGCCCACCGCCCACTCCGGCGTCGATCATGGGATTGCCGGCGGGGATTCCGGCATTTCCCTCCGCCAACCTTGTGGTCGCCGGCGGGGGTCAGGCGGTGAGGATCAGGATGGCCAGGATCGCCAGGAGGGCCGAGAACGCCGCCGAGGTCAGCCGCCGCCACGGCGGTGCGCCGCCCAGCGACGGCAACCCCCGCCAGCGGTACGCGGCCAGGACGATCCCCGCCGCCGAGACGCCGGCGCCGAGCGGCCAGAGCCAGCCGGGAACCATCGACCAGTCGCCCAGCCGGTGGCCGAGGGCGGGGTAGAGCACCGCCCAGGCGACGGCGGGCGCCAGGGTCAGCCGGTCGGGGGCCCGGCGGGTGGTGCCGAGCAGGCTCAGCCCGCCGAGGAAGGTGAGCACCACCGCGAGCCCGGCGCCGATCCAGACGGGTAGCGGCGGGCCGTCGCCGTCGGCGTCCCGCGCCGGCACGCCGAGCAGCCGCAGCCCGATCGGCTCGACGCCCTTGGCGGTGTTGCCGAGCACCACCACGCCCCGCCCGGTGGCCCGCTCGAAGCCCAGGTAGGCGTGGAAGCCGCCGGTGGCGCCGTTGTGCCAGACGATCTCGCGGTCGCCGTACCGGGTGGTGAACCAGCCGTAGCCGATCCGGTTGCGGTCGTCCTCGGTGAAGCGCGGGGTGGCCGCGTCGGCGCCGGGCGCGGTGCCGGCGAGCGTCGCGCCGAGCAGCCGGGCCAGGTCCCCGGCGGTCGACCAGGGGCCGACTCCGGCTGGCGCGTAGCCGCCGCTGACCCAGGCCTCGACCGCGCGGCCGCCGGCCGTGGAGCCCTCGGCGCGCCCGGGCGGCAGGGCGTCGGCGTCGGTCGCCACCACGGTCGACGTCATGCCGAGCGGTCGCAGCAGCTCACGGTCGAGCAGTTCCGGGTACGACGTGCCGGCCCGGGTGGCGAGCGCCTGCCCGAGCAGCGCAACGCCGAGGTTCGAGTAGTGGACCTCTCCGCGCCCGTCGCCGGGCTCCTCCTCGCCGGCGGCGTCGAGCAGCCACCCGGCGTCCCGGCCGGCGTAGGGGTTGCCGCCGGTGAGGTTCGCCCACCAGGCCCCGACCAGGTCCCCGACCGAGGTGGTCGCGAGGCGGGGCAGGCCGGAGCGGTGGCTGGCCAACTCGGCGAGGGTCGCCTCGCGGGTGGGCCCGCTCAGCTCGGGCAGCACGGCGCCGACCGGGTCGTCGGGGCGTACCGCGCCGGTCGCGGCCTGCCGGGCGAGGAGCATCCCCGTCATCACCTTGGTGATCGAACCGATCTCGAACGGGGTGCCGGGCTCCACCGGGCGGCCGGCCCGGTCGCGGTCGCCCAGGCCCGCGGTGCGGACGCGGCCGTTCTCCAGCACGGCGACGGCGAGGCCGCGGTGGCCCCCGGCGTCGGGCAGCGCCGCGCGGACGTCGGCGGCCAGCGAAGTGTCGCCGGTGCTCTGCCGGGTCAGCCGGGGCTCACGCGGCATGATCCCGAGGGCCGCGACGGCGCCGACGAGACCGACGATCAGGGCGAGGACGATCGGCTTGCGCATGGTGCTTCCCTCCGTCGGGTGCTTTCGGCGGGTCGGCGCCCACCGGACCGGGCGGGCTTCGACCGGGCGGCGGGGTGCGGCGGGTCAGCGGCGGGTGGCGGTGAGGATGGCCAGCAGCGGCACGACCCGCTCGGCCGGGACGGCGTAGTGGCCCCGGCCGGCGCTGCGCAGCCAGCCGGCGGCGGTGAGCTGGCGCAGGTGGTGGTGCAGCTGGCCGGTGGTGCCGAGGCCCTCAATCTCGGCCAGCTCGCCGGTGCCGTGCCGGCCGCCGAGGATCTCCCGCAGCAGGCGCAGCCGCACCGGGTGCGCGAGGGCGGTCAGCACGCCGGCCAGTTCCGTCCAGTCGCCGGCGAGCACGTCGTCGACCATGAGGCCGTACTGCCAGTCGTAGCGCTGGTCGTCGAGGCGGACGGTGCCGGTGTAGAGCACCGCGCCGCCGCCGTCGGCCGGGATCCGTTGCTTCAGCCCGTCGAGCGCCCAGAAGGCGTCGCCGGTCGCCGGGGGCGCCTCGGCCGGGGGCGGCTCCGCCCCGATTCGCTCCGTCAGGGCCGCGACCTGCGCCTCCAGCGCGCTCAGCCGCTCCTCGATCTCCGCCATACGTCGATAGTACGAACTTACGTAGTTACGTGCAAAGGCGGACCGCCGGAGCGGGTGCCGCGCCGGTCCGCCGGCCCGCTACCGTTCCCGGTCTGGGGAGGTGCCGGTGTACGTCGTATCGGTGATCAATTACAAGGGCGGGGTCGGCAAGACCACCGTCACCGCCAACCTCGGTGCCGAGCTGGCCAACCGCGGGATGAAGGTGCTGCTCATCGACCTCGATCCGCAGGCCAGCCTCACCTTCGGCTTCTACGACCCCGACGACTGGCGGGACCGGCTGCGCGACGGCCGGACGGTGAAGCGCTGGTACGACGGCCTGCGCGGGGACACCCCCGCGACGACCCTGGGCGAGCTGGTCGTCTCCCCCGGCCCGGCCAACGCGCGACTCAGCGGCGCCGGCCGACTCGACCTGATCGCGTCCCACCTCCAGCTCGTCGACATCGACCTGGCGCTGGCCCGGGCGGTGGCCGACGGCGACGAGTACGACGCCGAACTGTTCCGGGTGCGCGGCTCCCTGGCCGAGGGGCTGCACGACGACGCGCTCGGCGGCTACGACATGGTGCTGATCGACTGCCCGCCGAACTTCAACGTGGTCACCCAGTCGGCCATCATCGCCAGCGACCACCTGCTCATCCCGGCGAAGGCCGACTACCTGTCCACGCTGGGCATCGACTACCTGCACGGCAACGTCCGGGAACTGGTCGACCAGTACAACGCCGACGCCCGCCGGTTCGCCACCACCCGCCGGCACCACAAGGTCGCCCCCGACGTGGCCGGCGTGGTGTTCACGATGATCCAGCTCATGGCGCAGCGGCCCATCGCCGCCCACCAGGGCTACATGGACCAGGTCCGGGCGCTCGGCCTGCCGGTCTTCCCCACCCCGCTGCGGGAGAACGTCACCGTGTTCGCCACGAACACCCCGCGCGGCGTGCCCGTGGTGCTCCGCGACCGGATCGCCACCCCGGCGGTCCGCGACGAGCTGCGCCGGCTCGCCACCGAGTTCCTCGACCACCTCCAGCCCGAGCGGGCCGGGGCGTGACAGACCCGACCCGCGACGTCG
This sequence comes from Micromonospora sp. AMSO12t, assembly GCF_008806585.1. Lineage (NCBI taxonomy): Bacteria > Bacillati > Actinomycetota > Actinomycetes > Micromonosporales > Micromonosporaceae > Micromonospora > Micromonospora sp. AMSO12t. The sequence continues at coordinate 93 of NZ_WAAS01000372.1, read as the reverse complement.
CCGACCTGGTGACCGCGCTGCTCCGGGGGCTGCCCGCCGCCGACCTCGCCGCCCTGGCGGAGGGGCGGGCCCGGCTCGCGGTGGTACCGGTCG
>NZ_WAAS01000371.1:0-4995 GCF_008806585.1 Micromonospora sp. AMSO12t | reverse complement strand
CTCGGCGCGCGGGCCGGTGCCCGGCCTGGGCATCTCCAACGGCCTGCGGCCCGGCCTGGTGGGCATGGCCAAGGACGTCGCCGACGAGTACGGGCCCCGGGGCGTGCGGGTGGTCGGCCTGCTGCCCGGGCGGATCATGACCGACCGCAACGTGGAACTCTTCGCCGCCACCGGCGACCCCGACCGGGCCCGCGCGGAGGCCGAGGCCGCCATTCCGCTGCGCCGCATCGGCGCGCCGGACGAGTTCGGCCGGGTGGCCGCGTTCGTGCTCTCCCCCGCCGCGAGCTACCTGACCGGGGTCACCGTGCCGGTCGACGGCGGCGTGCTGCGGAGCCTGTGATGGCCGCGCCCGCCGACGGATCGTCCGCCGGTCCGCCCGCCGACGGATCGCCCGCCGGATCGCCGCTCCGGCGACGGACGCGGGTGGCGCGGGAGGCCGGGCGGTATCCGCGGCCGACGCGGGAGGAACTCGCCGCGGCGGCGGAGCGCACCATCCCCGATGTCATCGCCCCCGGCTTGGACGTGCTCTTCGTGGGCATCAATCCGGGCCTGTGGTCGGCCGCGACCGGGTGGCACTTCGCCCGGCCGGGCAACCGGTTCTGGCCCGCGCTGCACCGGGGCGGGTTCACGCCCCGGCTGCTGCATCCCAGCGAGCAGGACGAGCTGCCGGGGTACGGGCTGGGCATCAGCAACATGGTCGCGCGGGCCAGCGCCCGGGCCGACGAGCTGACCCCGGCCGAGCTGGTCGAGGGCGCGGAGATCCTCACCGGCAAGGTCGAGCGGCACCGCCCCCGGTGGGTGGCCGTGGTCGGGGTGACCGCGTACCGGATCGGGTTCGCCCGGCCGAAGGCCGCCTTCGGGCCGCAGCCGCAGCGGCTGGCCGGCGCCCGCCTCTGGGTGCTGCCCAACCCCAGCGGCCTGAACGCGCACTTCACCCCCGAAACGCTCGGCGCCGCGTTCGGGGAGTTGCGGGCGGCAGTCGAGACCGGGTGAGACGTCGGTTGGCCGCAGCCGGCAAGTTGGCGCAGCCGGCGGCAGCGTCAGTTGGCCGCCGCCGGCGGCAGCGCCTCGTCGGCGAGGTAGGGCCGCAGCGGCGGCACGGCCACCGGCTCGGGCCCGGTCGCGTCGACGTACGGGGTGGGCGAGTCGGCGACCGCGAACTGGGTGCGGTAGAGCTCGGCGTAGAGCCCGCCCACGGCCACCAGTTCCTCGTGCCGCCCCCGCTCGACGATCCGCCCGTCGTCCAGCACCAGGATCTGGTCGGCGTCGCGGACGGTCGAGAGCCGGTGCGCGATCACCAGCGCGGTACGCCCGGTCAGCGCCACCGACAGCGCCCGCTGCACGGCGGCCTCGCTCTCCGAGTCGAGGTGCGCCGTCGCCTCGTCGAGGATCACGATCGACGGGGCCTTGAGCAGCAGCCGGGCGATGGCGATGCGCTGCTTCTCGCCGCCGGAGAAGCGGTAGCCGCGCTCGCCGACGAGGGTCTCCAGCCCTTCCGGCAGCGACCGGACCAGGTCGGCGACCTGCGCCCCGGCCAGGGCCGCCCAGATCTCGTCGTCGGTGGCGTCCGGCTTGGCGTAGCGCAGGTTCTCGGCGATGGTCTCGTGGAACAGGTGCGAATCCTGGGTGACCACGCCGATCTCGTCGCGCAGCGAGGCGAGGGTGGCGTCGCGGACGTCGACCCCGCCGACCAGCACCTGCCCGTCGGTGACGTCGTAGATGCGGGAGATCAGCATGGACAGCGTCGACTTGCCGGCGCCGGAGGGGCCGACCAGCGCCACCATCTGCCCCGGCTCGACCGCGAACGAGACGCCCTTGAGCACGGGCTCGTTGATCGTACGGTCGAGGGCGGCGACCTCCTCCAGGCTGGCGAGCGAGATCTCGGCGGCGCTGGGATAGCGGAACCGGACGTCGCGGAACTCGACCCGGCCGCTGGCCCGGGGCACCGGCCCCGCGTCGGGCCGCTCCTCGATCGTCGGCTTCAGGTCGAGCACCTCGAAGACCCGGTCGAAGGAGACCAGCGCGCTCATCACGTCGACCCGGACGTTGGACAGCGCGGTCAGCGGGCCGTAGAGGCGGGTGAGCAGCAGGGCGAGGGTCACCACGGTGCCGGCGCTGACGTTGCCGGTGACCGCCAGCCAGCCGCCGAGCCCGTAGGTGAGCGCCTGGGCCAGCGAGGCGACCAGCAGCATCGCCACGAAGAAGGTCCGCGAGTACATCGCGGACTGGATGCCGATGTCGCGGACCCGCTCGGCCCGCCCGGCGAACCGTCGCGCCTCCTCCTCGGGCTGGCCGAAGAGCTTGACGAGCAACGCGCCCGAGACGCCGAACCGCTCGGTCATCGTCGCGTTCATCTTCGCGTCGAGGTTGTAGGACTCGCGGGTGATCTCGGCGAGCCGCTTGCCGACCCGGCGGGCCGGGATGATGAAGACCGGCAGCAGCACCAGGGAGAGCGCGGTGATCTGCCAGGAGAGGGTGAACATCACCGCGGCGGTGAGCACAAGCTGGATGACGTTGCTGACCACCCCGGAAAGCGTCGAAGTGAACGCCCGCTGCGCGCCGAGCACGTCGTTGTTGAGCCGGCTGACCAGCGCACCGGTCTGGGTGCGGGTGAAGAACTGCAGCGGCATCCGCTGGACGTGGTCGTAGACCCGGGTGCGCAGGTCGAGGATGATGCCCTCGCCGATGCGGGCCGAGTACCACCGCTGGGCGAGGGAGAGCAGCGCGTCGAACACCGCGAGCCCGGCGATGACGAGGGCCAGCCGGACCACCGCGTTGCCGGCGTCGGCGCCGCCCCGGGTGATCGTGTCGATGACGTCGCCGGCGAGTACCGGGGTGGCGACACCGATGACGGCGGCCAGCACCACCGTGACCAGGAAGACGACAATGTCACGGCGGTAGGGCCCGGCGAAGGCCACGATCCTGCGGGCCACCCCGCGCTTGAGTCGGTGGGTGGAGATCTCGTCGCGGTTGCGCATTGACCGGAGCATGCTCCAACCGGTCATGCCGCCGCCCGACATCGAGTGGGACACGTTCACCTCCGGGTCGTCGGGCTGACCGCACCGTCAGGTCAATTCTCCCGACGACTCTGACAACCTCGGCCGTAACCCTGATCTTCCCGAACGGTCCTTACGACTTACTCTCCGCGCCCGGCGAGATCACGCAGCCGGCGGGTCTGCGCCTCCCGCTCGGCCCGCTGCTGGTCGGCGGCGGACCGACCGGTCGCGCCGGCCAGCAGAGCCTTGATCTCCACCACCGCGTTGCGGTCGTTGGCCAGCAGCCCGGCGGTCAGGTCACGCACCGCGGCGTCCAGCTCGGCGTTCGGCACCACCAGGGTGGCCAGGCCGATCCGGTCCGCCTCGGCGGCGTCCATCCGCCGGCCGGTCGCGCAGATCTCCAGGGCACGGCTGTAGCCGACCAGGTCGACCAGGCGGCCGGTGCCGGCGAGATCCGGGACCAGGCCGAGCGTCACCTCGGCCATGGAGAGCTTCGCGTCCTCGGCGAGCACGCGCAGGTCGCAGGCGAGCGCCAGCTGGAAGCCGGCGCCGATCGCGTGCCCCTGCACGGCGGCGACGGAGACGACGTCGGGACGGTGCAGCCAGGTGAAGCCGCCCTGGTATTCCGCGATCCGGTCGGCGCACTCCTGCTCGGGCAGGGTGGCCAGTTCGGCGAACGACCCGGGACCGGAGGCACCGGCCACCGACAGGTCGAGGCCGGCGGAGAATGCCCGCCCCTCGCCGCGTACGACCACGACACGGACGTCGCCGGGGAGGTCCCGCGAGAAGTCGCTCATCGCGCGCCACATCGCCGGGGTCTGCGCGTTGAGCACGTCGGGCCGGCACAACGTGACCGTCGCGACCGGCCCGTCGCATTCCAGCCGGACCCCGGTCGTCTCGGCGGTCACCGAGCGATCCGGGGAGCGGCGCTGATGGACGACGCTGGTGGGCGGGTCACGCCTTCTTGCGGCGTCGGGCGCCGCCACGCTGCCGCAGCTGGACCCCGGACTCGGTGAGCACCCGGTGGATGAACCCGTAGGAACGGCCGGTCGAGGCCGCGAGCGCGCGGATGCTCTCACCCGAGGTGTACCGCTTTACCAGGTCCTTGGCGAGCGTCTGACGCTCGGCTCCGACGATCCGGCGACCCTTCTCAGTGCTGGTGGCTGTGCCAGTGGCTGCCATGCTGTGTCCTCACGTCCCAGACTGTGCGGTTCGGATACGGTCCCACCTATTAGACCGCCTCGAACGATCATGCGCCAGATATCAACTCTTCGCCAACCGACACGCTATGCAATGTCAGCTTCCCGATAGCGTGATGCTCCCGACGCGGCCCGGGGCCCCGCCCGCCCCCGGCGCCGGGCGTGACGGGTGACCGAGCCGTACCCTGCTGGCGTGATCGACCTGTTGGGCGCCGCGGCCGGCGCCGCCGTGGTGTTCGCCGCCACCAACATCGATGACATCGTCGTCCTGACCCTGTTCTTCGTCGCCGCCCGCACCACCGGCCGGCCCCGCACCTGGCAGATCGTCGCCGGGCAGTACCTGGGCATCGGCGCGCTCGTGCTGGCCAGCACGGTGGTCGCGGCCGGGCTGCTGGTGGTGCCCGAGCCGTGGACCGGGCTGCTCGGCCTGCTGCCGGTCGCCCTCGGCGTCCGCGCGCTGCTGCGTGACGACGCCGACGACGCCCCGGCGGTGGTCGGCTCGACGCTCGGCGTGGCCGGGGTGACGATCGCCAACGGCGCCGACAACATCGCCGTCTACGTGCCGGTGTTCCGGGCGCTCGGCCCGGCCGACGGCGCGGTCTTCCTGCTGGTCTTCGTGGTACTCATCGCGCTGTGGTGCGCCGCCGGGGCGTGGCTGGGCGGGCACCCCCGGGTGACACGGCTCGTCGGACGCGTCGGCCACTGGCTCGTCCCGGCGGTCTTCATCGCCATCGGCGTGGTCATCCTGGCCACCTCGGGCGTCCTGCCCCGCCTCCTTGACCTCCTGCGCTGACCGCACG
>NZ_WAAS01000370.1:0-5087 GCF_008806585.1 Micromonospora sp. AMSO12t | reverse complement strand
ACGGGGGCGGGCCGGTCCTCTGCACGGTGGCGAGCTGGTACCGCAGCCCGATCGGCGCCCCCGACCTGCTGATCCAGGTGCGCTGCTTCGCCGCGACCGGCAGCCCGGCGGACAGCCGCTTCGTGGCCACCTTCACCAACGTCCGGCAGGTCGGTCAGGGCCGGCTGGCGTGGTTCGTCACCGACCAGGCGCAGCCGACCGGCGTACGCACGCTGCCCGCCGCCTACCGGTACGACTCGACCGGCGGCACGGTCTCCTACGAGCGCCTCGACAAGGGCCGGTACCGCTTCCTGATGAACCCGAACCCGCCCAGCGAGGGCGGGGCGATCTTCCCGATGGCGCACGTGACCGCGCTGGGCGGCACCGCCGTGCACTGCCAGCTCGATCCGCCGGACGGGTGGGTGGTCCACTGTGCGAACGCCGCCGGAAACCCGGTGGACGCCCGCTTCGTGGTCACGTACGGCTCCCGGGTGGACCTGTTGGGCCGGGCGTTCGGGCCGCGCTTCGCCAGCGGCGTGTTCCACGGCGAGAACGTCAGCGGCACCTGGATCGGCGGCGAGAGCTACAACTCGACGATCCCGGGCTTCGGCGGCGTGACGGGCACGGTGCTCGGCACCGGCCGCTACCAGGCGCGCTTCGCCGGCACGGCCACCGGTTACGGCACCGCCTTCGTGAACTCGTTCGTGACCAGTCTCCAACGTCCGCCGCGCGGCTACTGCGTACTGGCCGGGTGGTCCCCGTCCGGGGCCGACACCGTCGTCTCGGTCAACTGCTACACCTGGCTGGGCGTGCCGGCCAACCTGAACGCGCGGATCTCGTACACCACCTGGCCGGCCGCCTGACGCCGCTGCCCGGCCGGCCCGCTCCCGCCGGCCGGGTTCTGTCAGGGGGCGGGCAGTTCGGGGCCGCCGTCGAGTAGCGGGGCCAGCAGGTCGCCCTGCTTCTCCACCCGCTTCAGCACCTCCCCCGCCGTGTACGGCTTCGTCGCCGGCCTCTTCCCTGCCGCGCCCGCCTCGACCTCGTCCCAGGTCAGCGGGGTGGAGACGGACGGCACGGACTGCGCCCGCAGCGAGTACGGCGACACGGTCGTCTTGGCGGCGTTGTTCTGGCTCCAGTCGATGAAGACCTTGCCCGGCCGCAGGTTCTTGGCCATTTTCGACACGACCAGCTTCGGGTGCGCCCGCTCCAGCTCCTGCGCGATCCGCTTGGCGTAGTCGGACACGTGGTCGGAGGACTGGCTGCCGGCGATCGGGCAGCAGAGCTGCATGCCCTTCTTCCCCGACGTCTTGGGATACGAGGAGATGCCGTCGTCGGCGAGCCGGTCGCGCATCAGCAGCGCCACCTGGCAGCACTGGCGCAGCGCCGCCGGCGGCCCGGGATCGAGGTCGACGACCATCATGTCGGGGTGCTCGCCGACCTTCCACTGCGGCGTGTGCAGCTCCAGCGCGGCGAGGTTGGCCAGCCAGACGAGGGTGGGCAGGTCGTCGGCGACCACGTAGTCGATGGTGTCCCGGCCCTTGCTGGACCCGGGCGCGGGCAGCGTCTCGGTGCGTACCCAGCCGGGGGTGGCGGCCGGGACGTTCTTCTCGAAGAAGGAGCCGCCGGTGACCCCGTTGGGGAAGCGGATCCGGGTGAGCGCCCGGTCGGCCAGGTGCGGCAGGAGCACCGGGGCGATCCGGGTGTAGTAGTCGATCACCTCGCCCTTGGTGAACCCGGCCTCGGGATAGAGCACCTTGTCCAGGTTGGAAAGCTCCAGCGCGCGTCCCTCGACGTCCACCTTGAACCGTTCAGCCGGCATCGTCGACCTCCTCGGCGGGTTTGTCCGGCCGCAGCCGGAGCACCCGGGGGAACCGCAGTCGCCCGTCCGGGGTGCGCTGGCCGTACTTGACCTCCACCACGACCAGGGGTGTTACCCAGATCGCGCCCCGGGCATCCTCGCGCGGCACGTCCCCCGCGAACGGCGACGCGCCGGCGCGCAGCGGCTCCAGCTCGCGGAGCAGCTCCCGCTCGATGGCCGCGCCGATGCCGCCACCGACGCGCCCCCGATAGGTGAGCCGCCCGTCCGGGCGCGGCACCCCGACCAGCAGGCCGCCGATCCGGCGCGCCCCGGGCCGCCAGCCGCCGACCACGAAGTCGCCGGTGACCTCCAGCTTGACCTTCACCCAGTCCGGCGAGCGCACGCCCGGCCGGTAGACCGAGTCGACCCGCTTGGCCATCACCCCCTCCAGGCCGTGCTCGCCGGCCGCCTCGTAGGTGGCCGGGCCGTCGCCGAAGAGGGGAGACACCGCCCACCGGGCACCGCCGAGCCCCAGGCCGTCCAGGGCCTCCCGCCGGCGGGCGTACGACCGGCCGGTCAGGTCCTCGCCGTCGAGCCGGAGCAGGTCGAAGATCATGTACGTCACCGGGGCGACCGCCGCCAGCCGGGCGGCCTTGTTCCGGTCGCGCACGTGCATCCGCTCCGCCAGGGCCGTGAACGAGGGCTGGCCGGTCTCGCCGAGCAGCACCACCTCGCCGTCGAGCAGCGCGTCGCCCGCCTGCTCGTGCAGGGTGGCCAGCTCGGGGTACGCGACGGTGATCTCCACGCCGCTGCGGGCGTACAGGTGCTGCCGGCCGCCGGAGATGTCGGCGAGCGCGCGGACGCCGTCCCACTTGAACTCGTACGCCCAGCCGGCACCCGCCGGGAGCTGCCCGGTCATCGCGAGCATCGGCTTGAGCGGCGCGCCGGGCACGTCCCGACTGTACTTGCGCACCGAAGCGCTCGCGTGGCCTTCGATCATTTGCGATCCTGGGCTGTACCGGCGAGAGGAGCACGGGGATGCGGGCCATCTGGAAGGGAGCCGTCTCGTTCGGGCTCGTCTCCATCGGGGTCAAGCTCTACTCGGCCACCGAGGAGAAGGACATCCGCTTCCACCAGGTGCACCGGGAGGACGGCGGGCGCATCCGCTACAAGCGCACCTGCCAGGTCTGCGGCGAGGAGGTCACCTACGACGACATCGCCAAGGGCTACGACATCGGCGGCGGCGAGATGGTGATCCTCACCGACGAGGACTTCGCCGAGCTGCCACTGTCCAGCTCGCGCGCGATCGACGTGCTGGAGTTCGTCCCCGCCGAGCAGGTCGACCCGATCCTCTACAACAAGGCGTACTTCCTGGAGCCGGAGGGCACCGCCACCAAGCCGTACGTGCTGCTGCGCGACGCGCTCGCCGACTCGGAGCGGGTGGCGATCGTCAAGGTGGCGTTGCGCCAGCGGGAGCAGCTCGCCACGCTGCGGGTCCGCGAGGGCGTGCTGCTGCTCAACACGATGCTCTGGCCGGACGAGATCCGGAAGCCCGACTTCGGCTTCCTCGACGAGGACCTGAAGGTCCGCCCGCCGGAGCTGGCGATGGCCAGCTCGCTGATCGACTCGATGGCCGGCGAGTTCGAGCCGGACGCCTTCACCGACGACTACCGGGCGGCCCTGCAGGAGGTCATCGACGCCAAGGTGGAGGGTCGCGAGGTGGTCCAGCCGGAGGAGGTCGAGGAGGCCCCGGCCGCGGCGGTGGACCTGATGGCGGCGCTGAAGGCGTCCGTCGAGCGCGCCCGGTCCGCCCGGGGCGAGGCGCCGGCCGGCGGCGGCGGGGAGCCGACCCCGATCTCGGCCGCCCGCTCGGCGCAGAAGAAGGCCGCCGAGAAGAAGGCGGCGAAGGCGCCGGCCAGGAAGACCGCCGAGAAGAAGGCCGCGCCGAAGAAGGCCGCCGCCAAGAAGGCCGCCCCGAAGAAGGCCGCCGAGGGCGAGAAGAAGCCCGCCGCCAAGAAGGCCGCCGCGAAGAAGGCGGCCCGCAAGACGGCCTGACCCCTGGTCGTACGCGTACCGCCGCCCGCCCGGCCGAGGTTGCCTTGACGCCGGTGACAAGGTCTAGCGTCGGTCGGGTCGGACGAGGGAGGTCGGATGCTGATCGGTGAGCTGGCGGAGCGCGCCGGCACGAGCACCCGGGCCCTGCGTTACTACGAGACGCACGGCCTGGTCCGGGCAGCCCGCTCGGCCAACGGCTACCGGGTCTACGACGAGGCGGAGCTGCACGTCGTACGCGAGATCCGGGCGCTGCTGGCGGTGGGCTTCGGCCTGGACGACATCCGCCCGTTCGTCGCCTGCCTGCGGGCCGGCAACGCCTCCGGTCATGTCTGCCCCGACTCGGTGGCCGTGCTGCGGCGCAAGCTGGCCGAGCTCGACGCCGGCATCGACCGGCTGCACGCGGTCCGCCAGGAGCTGCGCGACCAACTCGCCCACGCCATCACCCACCGGGAGGAAACATGCTCGAGACTGCGCCGGACGGCTCGCTGACCGCCGTCACCGACGACACCTTCGCCACCGTGGTGCTCGCCGCCGACCGGCCGGTGGTGGTCGACTTCTGGGCGGACTGGTGCCCGCCGTGCCGGGCCATCTCCCGCAGCCTCGCCGAGCTCGCCGAGGAGTTCGCCGGGCGGCTGGTCGTGGCCACGATCGACACCGACGCCAACCCGACGGCCACCCGCACCTACGGCGTGATGTCCCTGCCCACCCTCCTGGTCTTCCGCCACGGGCAGGTGGTCGGCTCGATCGTCGGCTCCCGCCCGAAGCACCACCTGCGCCAGGGGTTGGCACGGCATCTCGAGGGCTGAACCGCCGGCCGGCGCGGTGCGGTCTCGCGGGTGCGGATCGCCGCGGGTACGCTCCGCCGGCCCCCGCCGCGAGAGGAACCCCATGCCGTACACCCCCGACCTGGACCGGCTGCTGACACCCGGCGCCCGCTTCGCCGACGAGCACGCCACGTACGTCATGGAGGTGCATCCGCTGGGCGACGTCGTGCTGCCGACGGGGCGGGTGGTCGGCTGCGACCCGGTGGCCTGCCCCGAGGACGAACCGTTCACGGTCGGGGTGGCCCCCGGCCGCTACCCGGCGCGGGCCTGGGTCGCGGTGGTGCGGGGCGAGGACACCGAGGCGGACCGGCGGGTGGCCGCCCTCGAACTGGTGGTCCACGACGAGCCGACGGCGCGCTGGGAGATGGCGCTGGTCGGCGACCAGGACGTCTCGGCCCTCAAGCCCGACGGTTGGTTCGGCTACGGGGTGG
>NZ_WAAS01000369.1:0-5131 GCF_008806585.1 Micromonospora sp. AMSO12t | reverse complement strand
CGAGCGGGACCTGGCGGGGGGACATGGGACCACCTCCAAGACGGGGTCGCCGGCTCGGCTTCGGCGGTGAGGTCGCCGGCTTCGCTTCGGCGCCGGGATCGCTCCCACGAGCGTAGGACTTTCGTGTCCTGGCGGGGCCCACTGACGGTGATCCGACAGCCGGCCGGACACCGTGAAACGAAGCGGGCCGCCGGTCATCCGGCGGCCCGTTCCCGTGCTGGTCAGAGTGTGGGCGCGGCAGGTTTCGAACCTGCGACCCCTCGCTTGTAAGGCGAGTGCTCTCCCACTGAGCTACGCGCCCGGAACGCCCGTACGGCGGGCCGGAGGGTGGCAAGCTTACCCTGCCCCCACCGGCCCGGTCGTGCGGCGTGCCCGGTCGGTCAGGCTGCGACGGCCTCGGCGAGGGCCTTGCGCCAGCCCTGCTGGTCGCGCGCCTCACCCGGCATGTTCATCTCGGCGAAGCGGACCACGCCCGCCTTGTCGATCACGAAGGTGCCCCGGTTGGCGATGCCGGCGACGTCGTTGAAGACGCCGTACGACTGGGCGACCGCGCCGTGCGGCCAGAAGTCGGCCAGCAGCGGGAACTGGTAGCCCTCCTTGTCGGCCCAGATCTTGTGGGCGTAGACCGAGTCGACGCTGACGGTCAGCACCTGGACGTCGTCGTTGACGTAGTCGTTGAGGTTGTCCCGCACCTCGCACAGCTCACCCTGGCAGATCCCGGTGAAGGCGAGCGGGTAGAAGACCAGCAGCACGGTGCGCTTGCCACGGAAGTCCGAGAGCCGGACCTCCTGGTTGTTCTGGTCCTTGAGCACGAAGTCCGGCGCCTCGGCGCCAACCTCGATCGGCATGCGAGCTCCTCAGGATGGGGTCGGATGGGCAACAGCCTGCCACACCCGGCAGCGGGCGCCGCCGGGTGATCGCCGACGTCGGCCTACTTCTTGCCCTTGGCCCCGCGGCGCAGGACGAGGCGGGCGCCGCTCCAGTCCCGGCCGGCGTTGACGGTGGAGGTCTGCTGGAGGCCGGCGGTAGGCGCGGACTCGGCGACCTCGCTCGGCTCGACGTGCCCCTCGCGCCCCGCCTTGGGCGTGAGCAGCCACACGACACCGTTGTCGGCCAGCGGGCCGAGGGCGTCGACGAGAAGCTCGAAGAGATCACCGTCGCCGTCGCGGTACCAGACCAGCACCGCGTCGACCACCTCGTCGGTGTCCTCGTCGACCAGATCTCCACAGCGGTCGGTCAGGGCGTCACGGAGATCCTGGTCGACGTCTTCGTCGTACCCCATCTCCATGACGACCATCCCCGGTTCGATCCCGAACCGGTCCGCCAGGCTGCGTACCCCGTCGGCGGCCTGACCAGCGGTCGCGCTCACTGTCGCGTGCCTCCTCATCTCATCCCTGCCCGCGGCGTCGCGTCGACGCCGTCAGGCAAAGTCCACACAGTTGTGGCTCCCCGCGCAAGTGGCGCACCGGGTGGAACGGAATTTACCGTGCCAGAAGCGTGCGGGCACCCTGGGTAATTGCTTCCTCGGAGACCAGAACCTGACGGGCCGCCGGACCTAATGGTACAAAAGAGTCAACTCCGGCCACCCGCCGCGCCGCTCCGACATAGCCGGCATCCACCAGGGCCGCGATGACCCCCTCGCCGACCCCGCCGGAACGCCGGGTCTCGTCCACGACCAGCACCCGGCCGGTCGCCGCCGCCTCCCGGATGACGTCGGCCACCGGCAGCGGGGAGAGCCAGCGCAGGTCCACCACCCGGGTGCCGACCCCCTCGTCGGCGAGTGTCGCCGCCGCGCGCAACGACATCGGCACCCCGTTACCGAACGTGATGATCGTGACATCCTCGGCGGAGCCGACGCCGTAGACGCGGGCCCGCCCGATCGGCACATGACCGCCGGTCCACGCGCCGGGCTCGGCGTAGTGGGACAGCCACTCACCGTCACCGTCGGCGTACAGGTCGCGGGTGTGGTAAAGCGCGATCGGCTCCAGGAAGACGCAGACGCTGCCGTCCACCGCCGCGCTGGCCAGGCAGGTGCGCAGCATGGGCGCGGCGTCGTCCGGCCGCGCCGGCACCGCGATCACCAGGCCCGGCACGTCCCGGAGTACGGCCACCGAGTTGTCGTTGTGGAAGTGCCCGCCGAAGCCCTCCTGGTACGCCAGCCCGGCCACCCGCACCACCATCGGGTTGCGGAACGCACCCTGCGAGAAGAACTGCATCGTGGCGGCCTCGCCACGCAGCTGGTCCTCGGCGTTGTGCAGGTACGCCAGGTACTGGATCTCGGGCACGGGCAGCATCCCGGCCAGCCCGGCGCCGAGCCCCAGCCCGAGGACCGAGGTCTCGTCGAGCAGCGTGTCGAAGACCCGGGCCACGCCGAAGCGGTCCCGCAGCCCCTTGGTCACCCCGTACACGCCGCCCTTGGCGCCGACGTCCTCGCCGAACACCGCCATCTGCGGATGGTCGAGCATCCCGTCGGCGAGCGCGGCGTTGATGCTCTGCGCCAGCGTCAGCGGGCCGGTCAGCTCCGGCGGCCTTCCGCCGAACGCCTCCGCCCGGGCACCGGCGCCGGGGCCGCCGGCACGCGCCGCCGCGTCCGCCACCGCCCGGGAGACCCGTGCCGGCCGGCGCGGGGCCAGCGGGGCGACCACGTCGGCCGGTGCGGTCAGCTTCGGCTCGTCCAGCACCTCCTCGGCGATCCGCCGCACCTGCCAGCCGATCTCGTCGTACCGGGCCAGCAGCTCCTCGCCGGTGGCGAGGCCCGCCCCCACCAGCAGCCGTGCCGTGGCGGTCAGCGGGTCCCGGGCGAGGTCGGCCGCGATCTCTCCGGGGCTCCGGTACGCGGTCTCGGCATCCGCGCCGGCGTGTCCCATCAGCCGTACGGTCGACAGGTGGAGCACGGCGGGGCGTCGGTGCCGGCGCACCCAGGCCGCCGCCTCGGCGGCCGCCTCGTACGCCCGCGGCAGGTCGCCGCCGTCGGCGGAGAAGTAACGGACCCCCGGCTTCGACCGCAGGGTGGTCTCCACCCAACCCTTCGGGGAGCGGACGCTGATGCCGAGGCCGTTGTCCTCGCAGACGAAGAGCACCGGGATGCGCAGGCCCGTGTGGTCGTACCAGCCGGCGGTGTTGAACGCGGCCGTGGCACTGGCGTGGTTGACCGACGCGTCGCCGAACGAGCAGACCACGATGGCGTCCGGCGGCCAGGAGGTGTGCGTGGCGCCCCCACCGCCGCTGGTCGGCACCCCGTCCCGCCGACCGGAGGTCTCCAGCCGGCGCAGCCGTTCCACGGCCAGCCCCATCCCGACGGCGCGGGGCAGGTGCGAGGCGATCGTGGAGGTGGTCGGGACGACGGCCAGGTCGGCCCGGCCGAAGACCTTGTGCCGGCCGCCGGCGAGCGGCTCGCTGCTGGAGGCGACCATGCCCCGCAGCACGTCGCGGGCCGCCTCGGCGTACCCCGGGTGGAGCGGCCGGTCCACGGCGGACCCGGCGCCGCCGGTCGGCTCCCCCGGGTCGGCGGCGTCCGGCGCGGAACCGTCGCCGGGGCCGTCCGCGTCGGCCGGCGCGGCCTCGACGGGCCCGTCGGCCGCCGCCGGCAAGTCGGTGCCGCCCCGCTCGGCGTCGAACCGCTGGGCGTCGAACCGCTCGGCATCGAACCGCCCGGCGTCGGACCGCTCGCCCGAGGGCTGGTCGGCCTCGTCCCGCTCGGCCTCGGGGCGGGCGGCCTCGGGGCGCTCGGTCGGCGTCCACCCGGCGGCCTGGGCGGCGCGGACGCAGTAGAAGGCGCCCGAGCGGTAGTGCAGTAGCGCCGGGTCGGTGGCGCGCAGCGCGGCGGCGACCGCGGCGTTGCCCTCGTGGCCGGCGGAGCCGATCGTGTAGTAGCCCTCGCCGAAGCTGCGCAGCCACCGGCCGGCCAGGTCGAGCTGGCGGCTGGTGGCCTGCGCGTCGAAGAGGTCCAGCGCCCGCGCGCCGGTCAGCGTCGTGTCGTCGGTGACCGGCCGTGCGGGGTCGCGCCGCTGCGACGGGGTGGCCAGCGCGGCCAGCGTCTCCCGGAACCGGTCGTCGAGATCTTGCGGGGTGGTCACGTCGGACAGCATTACCGACGAGCGGCCTGTGCGCCCACTCGGACACGAACGACGCGGTGTGGGTCAGTCGTCGTCGCACCGCTCGGGGCAGCCGCCGTCGGAGATTTTCCAGACCAGCTCGCGCAGGGTCGCCAGCTCCTCGACGGTGAGCCCGGCGAGCAGTCGGGAGTCCGACATGACCTGGTGCACGCGGGCCCGCACCCGCCGCCCGGGCCCGGTCACCACCAGCGTCTTCTGCCGCCGGTCGGCGGGGTCGGCATGCCGCTCGACCAGCCCGGCCCGCTCGAGCTTGTCGACCAGGGCGGTGACGTTGGAGCGGTCGCAGCCCAGCCCTTCGGCGAGGTCGCGGGCCGGCAGCGGCAGGTCGGGGTCCAGCTCGTGCAGCGCCCGCGCGGTCGCCGGGGTCAGCCCCAGCTCGGCGATCTCCCGGTCCTGGTGGTGGCGTAGCGCGGCGGCCACGTGCGTGATGCGGCGCACGACGTCGCCGGCCAGCGCCGCGCGGTCGGCGGGATCCGGCGGGACGGAGGGGACGGGCTGCGGCGCCATGCCTCATATCCTACGCGCGTCAAAAGTTGAGCAGCTCCACCATCGGCGGTTCGCGCGGAGCCCCGCCGTCAGCCGGGGAGGAACGAGAAGCGGACGGTCCGGGTGGGGTTGTCGCCGTTGGGGTCGACCAGGCAGACCGACTGCCAGGTGCCCAACGCCAGCCGGCCGTCGACGACCGGCAGCGTCGCGTACGGGGGGACGAACGCCGGCAGGACGTGGTCGCGCCCGTGGCCGGGCGAGCCGTGCCGGTGCCGCCACCGGTCGTCGGTGGGCAGCAGGTCGTCGAGCGCGGCGAGCAGGTCGTCGTCGGACCCCGAGCCGGTCTCGATGATCGCCAGCCCGGCGGTGGCGTGCGGCACGAAGACGTGCAGCAGGCCGTCGCCCTGCCCGGCGACGAACCGCTCGGCCTCCGCCGTGATGTCCCGGACGGTCGGCCGGGCCCCGGTCTGGACGGTGATGACCTCACTGCGCATACGACGCATTCTGCCCGAGGGGGTCAGCAACCACCG
>NZ_WAAS01000368.1:0-5185 GCF_008806585.1 Micromonospora sp. AMSO12t | reverse complement strand
ATCTGGTCGCCCTCGCCGAGGCCGTCCGCGACGCCGCCCGCCCGGTGGCTCCGCGCCCGCCCGAGGACGACCAGACCGTCAACTCGACCCCCCAGACGGGCCGCCGGGGTCACCTCCGCGTCATCCCCCCGAACCACTGACCCGCCGCCCGGCGAAGGTTACGGGCGCCGGGGAGAGAAGTCCGCACGGACTATGCAGCGTGCCGGCCGAGATGCGGGTCCGATGGTCACGCCGGGCACTGTCGAGCTGAATCGTCTACGACATCACGGCACCGCCGACGGTGGCGGCCAGCCCATCGGCGAGCATGGGGGTAGGCGCGCTCACGAGGCGTCGGTCCAACTTCCACGTCGGTCCGACCTGTACGTCGGTCTGGCCCGGCGTCGGTTCGGCGCGGAGCCGACGGGCGTGACGGGGTGGGGTCGGTGATCGAGGCGGCTTCCGGCCGGGTCCTGAGTCGTCTGCGACATCAGTTCGATAGCGCGGGCGAGGCGGGTCGGGCACGGCCGGCACGCGGCCCTTCGGAGGTGCGACCGCTCGTTCCGGTGCCGGGCCCGACGCTGCGGCGGAGGCATGTCCAGGGCCTTTTCCGGGCGGTCGTCGGCCACCTCGGGTGCGCGAAAGAGATCCCGCCGCGACACGCCGGCAGCGCCACGACGAGGGCACGCTGCGTGGCTACCGTGCGCCCCAGTGTGATCGCGGGCACGGGAGGTCGGATGGTGAACGAGGTACTTCGGGTGGCGATGGCCGAGAAGGGCGAGACCGCCGAGTCGCTGGCGGTGCCCCAGGCGTACGCCTGCCCGCGCAGCGTGCGGCGGACGAACGCCGCACCGGCGGGACAGGGCCGCCACCGCGACGGTCCGCATCGCTCCCGCGACGATCCGCATCGCTCCCGTGGTCGAGCAGGATGTGGTCGCGTCATCGCCCTTCGCGCACGCTGATACCCGCCGTCCGTCGTCGCCGTCGGCCCATGCCAATATCTGTCGTTCACCGCACCTGACGTCCCGCCGGCGCGCCACTCCCGCCTGCCCGCCGACGATGACCCAGAGGAGTCGTCACATGCGAACTCCCCTCCGGCCCCTCACCCGGCGTGGGCTGCTGACCGGCGCCCTCGGCTCGGCGGCGCTGCTGGCGGCGGGCGGCTCGCTGGCCGGCTGCGGCACCGAGGCCGCCACCCAGACGGAGGCCGGCTGCGTCAGCGAGGACCTGTCCGGCACCGAGAAGACGCTGACGTTCTCCAACTGGCCGCAGTACATGGACGTGGACGACGCCGACGCCGCCAAGCGGCCCACCCTGGACGCGTTCGTCGCGAAGAGTGGCATCCGGGTCGCCTACACCGAGGACATCAACGACAACAACGAGTTCTTCGGCAAGGTGCAGCACCAGCTCGCGGGATGCCAGCCCACCGGGCGGGACATCATGGTGCTCAGCGACTGGCTGACGGCGCGGATGATCCGGCTCGGCTGGGTCCAGAAGCTCGACCCGTCGAAGCTGCCCAACGTCCAGGCCAACCTGCTGTCCTCGCTGCGCAACCGCTCCTTCGACCCCTCGGACCACCTCGCCATCCCGTGGCAGTCGGGCCTGGCCGGTCTCGCCTACAACGGCCGGGTCGCCAGGGAGATCCGTACGGTCGACGAGCTGCTCACCCGCCCCGATCTCAGGGGCAGGGTGACCGCGCTGGCCGAGATGAGCGACACCATGGGCCTGCTGCTCCAGTCGAACGGCCACGATCCGGCGTACTTCAGCGACGCCCAGTTCGACGACGCGCTCGCCAAGCTGAAGAAGGCCGTCGACTCGGGCCAGATCCGCCGGTTCACCGGCAACGACTACGCGCCGGCGCTCGCCAAGGGCGACATCGCCGCCTGCATCGGCTGGTCCGGCGACGCCATCCAGCTCGGCTTCGAAGACGACAAGATCAAATTCGTCGTACCCGAGTCCGGGGCGATGCTCTGGTCGGACAACATGCTGGTGCCGAACAGGGCCACCCACAAGGGCAACGCCGAGAAACTCATCGACTACTACTACCAACCGGCGGTCGCCGCCCGGCTCGCGGCGTACGTCAACTACATCTGCCCCGTCAAGGGTGCGCAGGCCGAGATGGAGAAGATCGACCCGGCGCTGGCCGCCCACCCGTTGATCTTCCCCGACGACGCCATGCTCGCCAGAACGGCGGTCTTCATGGCGCTGGACGAGAAGCAGGAGCGCGAGTACGAGAGCAAGTTCCAGCGGGTCATCGGGGCGTGAGCGGGATGGGCGGGACGACTGCGGAACGCGGGAGCCCGGCCGGCGACCTGCGGCTGGCGAACCTCACCAAGCGGTTCGGCGGCGTCACCGCGGTGGACGACCTCAACCTGACCGTCCCGCAGGGCTCGTACTTCGCCCTGCTCGGCCCGTCCGGCTGCGGCAAGACCACCACGCTGCGGATGATCGCCGGCCTGGAGGAGCCGACCGGGGGGCAGGTGCTGCTGGGCGAACGGGACGTCACCCGGCTGCGCCCGCACAAGCGGCCGGTGAACACCGTCTTCCAGAGCTACGCGCTCTTCCCGCACCTGGACGTCTTCGAGAACGTGGCGTTCGGCCTGCGCCGGCGGGGCATCCGCTCCGTCGACGACGAGGTCATGGGCATGCTCGCGCTGGTGCAGCTCGACGACCACGGCCGCCGCCGCCCCGCCGAGCTGTCCGGCGGGCAGCAGCAGCGCGTCGCGCTGGCCCGCGCCCTCGTCAACCGCCCGCAGGTGATGCTGCTGGACGAGCCGCTCGGTGCGCTGGACCTGAAGCTGCGCCGGCGGATGCAGCTCGAACTCAAGCGGATCCAGACCGAGGTCGGCATCACGTTCGTGCACGTCACCCACGACCAGGAGGAGGCCATGACGATGGCCGACACCGTCGCGGTGCTGAACGCCGGGCGGATCGAGCAGCTCGGTGCCCCCGCCGACCTCTATGAATACCCGGCCACGGCGTTCGTGGCGAACTTCCTCGGCCAGTCCAACCTGCTCGCCGGCGAGGCGGCCGGCGCGGCCGGAGAGGAGGTGGCGGTGTCGGCGCACGGCCGCCGCTTCTCGGTGCCCGCCGGCCGGGCCCGGGTCGACCGGGGGCCGGTCCACCTGGGCGTACGCCCGGAGAAGCTGCACCTGGTCGACTCCGTCGACCAGGTCCCCGCCGGATGCCAGCACGTCACCGGGATCGTCACCGACGCCTCCTACGTGGGGGTGAGCACCCAGTACCTGCTGCGCACCGGCTGGGGCGGCGAGCTGACCGCGTTCGTGGCCAACAGCGGCACGGCCCGTCCGCTGCCCGTGGGCGCGGAGGCGGCGGCGTACTGGGAGCCACGGCACGCCTTCCTGCTGCCCCGGGAAGCCGGCGGGCGGGACCGGACCGCTCCGGCGCGGGACGAGCCGGTCGGCGCACCCTCGTGAGCGCCCCCGCGCGCCTGCCCATTGGTGCCGCCCAGCCGTCGGCACCCGGACCGCCCCGCCCGCCCGGGCGGCACCGGCTCCTGCCGTACCTGCTGCTGCTGCCCGCGGCGGCGTGGCTGCTCGTCTTCTTCGCGGTGCCACTGCTCCAACTCGCCGCCGCCAGCCTCTACGACCCCGCCGGCTCGCTCGCCACCGGGTACGCCATGACGTGGGCCTTCGGCAACTACCCGGACGCGCTCGCCGCGTACTGGCCGCAGTTCGGGCGGTCCTTCGGCTACGCGGGGGCCGCGCTGGTGCTGGCGCTGCTGGCCGGCTACCCGCTCGCGTACGCCATCGCGCGCAAGGCCGGCCGGTGGAAGAACCTGCTGCTGGTCTGCGTGGTCGCGCCGATGTTCACCAGCTTCCTGGTGCGCACGCTGGCGTGGAAGACCATCCTGTCGGACAACGGCTGGCTCGTCGGGCTGCTGCGCGACGTGCACCTGCTCGCCCCCGACGGCCGGCTGCTGGCCACCCCCGTCGCGGTGGTGCTCGGCCTGACGTACAACTTCCTGCCCTTCCTGGTGCTGCCGCTGTACGCGAGCCTGGAGCGGCTGGACCCCCGGCTGCTGGAGGCGGCCGGCGACCTCTACGCCGGCCCGCTGCGGACGTTCCGCCGGGTCACCCTGCCGCTCTCCATGCCCGGCCTGGTCGCCGGCACGCTGCTGTTCTTCATCCCGGCCAGCGGCGACTACATCAACGCCGAACTGCTCGGCACCCCCAACGAGTACATGATCGGCAACGTCATCGACTCGGCGTTCCTGGTCCGGCTGGACTACCCGCAGGGCGCGGCGCTGTCGTTCCTGCTGATGGCGGCAATCCTCGCGGTGGTCTTCGGCTACCTGCGCCGGACCGGCCCGGAGAAGGTCCTGTGAGCGCGAGGAGTGCAGCGCAGCGGAGCCCCGCAGTCGTGAGCGAGGGGTTGGCACCGTGAGTGCGCGGATCTTCCGCTGGCTGGCCGATCGTTGGGTGGCGGGCGTGGCGCTGCTGGTGCTCGGCTACCTCCTCCTGCCGATCGCCGTGGTCGCCGCCCTCTCCTTCAACCGCCCCTCCAGCCGCCTGTCGTACGACTTCGACCAGTTCACGCTCGACAACTGGCGCAATCCGTGCGCCACCTCCGACATGTGCGACGCGGTGGTGCGCAGCGTCCAGATCGGCTTCATCGCGACCGTGGTCGCCACGGTGCTCGGCACCCTGATGGCGTTCGCACTGGCGCGGCACCGGTTCCGTGGCCGTTCCGGGATCGACGTGCTGATCTTCCTGCCGATGGCCACCCCCGAACTGGTGATGGGCACCTCGCTGCTGGCCCTCTTCGTCTCCGCCGGGGTGCCGCAGGGCTTCTGGACCGTCGTTGTCGCGCACGTCATGTTCTGCCTGTCGTTCGTGGTGGTCACCGTCAGGGCGCGGCTGGCCGGGATGGACCCCCGGCTGGAGGAGGCAGCGATGGACCTCTACGCGAGCGAGTGGCAGACCTTCCGGCGGATCACCCTGCCGCTGGCGCTGCCCGGCATCGTGGCCGCCGCGCTGCTCGCGTTCTCGCTCTCCTTCGACGACTTCATCGTCACGAACTTCAACGCCGGCACCACCGTCACGTTCCCCATGTACGTCTGGGGCGCCGCCCAGCGGGGCATCCCGCCGCAGGTCAACGTCATCGGCACCGCCATGTTCCTGCTCGCGCTACTACTGGTGCTCCCCGCCACCCTACGAACGCGCCGACCCAAAAGAACCCCATAACC
>NZ_WAAS01000367.1:0-5211 GCF_008806585.1 Micromonospora sp. AMSO12t | reverse complement strand
GCCGGCTCGACCGGCGGGGCGAGCGCGTCCGGCCGGGGCACGCCGCCGATCCCGGACTGTTCGGCGGCGATCTTCTCCTGGAGGCGCAGGATGCCGTGCAGCAGCGCCTCGGGCCGGGGCGGGCAGCCGGGCACGTAGACGTCGACCGGGATGAGCTGGTCGACGCCCTTGGTCACCGAGTACGAATCCCAGTAGGGGCCGCCGCAGTTGGAGCACGCGCCGAACGAGATGACGTACTTCGGCTCGGGCATCTGGTCGTAGAGCCGCTTGATTGCGGGGGCCATCTTGTCGGTGACCGTCCCGGAGACGACCATGAGGTCGGCCTGCCGGGGCCCGTGCGCGAACGGGATCACGCCGAGGCGCATGAAGTCGTGCCGGCCCATGCTGGTGGCGATGAACTCGATCGCGCAGCAGGCCAGGCCGAAGTTGAAGACCCAGAGCGAGTAGCGGCGGCCCCAGTTCAGCACGAACCGGATCGGCTCACCGAGCACTCCCGGCACCTGCACGACCGCCCCCTTCCCGAGCACCGCCACCAGTCAACCACAGCCGCCGTCGACGCCGACCGGTCGCTCGGTCCGCGCCGTCCCGGGCGCAGCGCTGTCGGGTGAGCGACACCGGTTCATGTTCATCGGTCGCAACCGCTCCCGGCGATGAGGGGTGTCCTACCCGTAACACCGCCCGCCGGCGCGAAGGCTGCGGGGCGGAACCACGGGGATCTGGAGGACACGCACAATGGCACGTACCATCGCCCGCCGGCTCGCTGCCGGCGTCCTGGGCGCGGGGCTCGCCCTGCTCGGCATGGCGGCGCCCGCCGCGCAGGCCGCCGCTCCGGCCGACACGTCGGTGTCCGTCGGCCGGCTGGTGCTCAACCCGACCGACCGGGGGTACGTCGGCAGCCTGCCGGTGACCGTCGACTACCGAGGGGAGCAGCCGGCGTACCTCAACCTGACCGTGACCGAGCCGGTGCCGGGTTCCAACACGGGCATGACCCCGTCGGCACCCTGCGCGTACGGTCGCGAGCAGCCGCTGCGGAACGTCTACTGTGCGGTCCCGGGTGACGCCCTGCAACCGGGTGAGCGGCGTCGGTTCACGATCGAATTCCAGGTGCTGACCACTCCGCAGGCCCACGCCATGTCCACCCCCGGCGGCCGGGTGACGGTCGAGACCGGGGACGCGAACCCGGCCAACGACAGCCGGGCGTTCGACACCCTGTTCCGTTCCAC
Source organism: Micromonospora sp. AMSO12t (assembly GCF_008806585.1). Lineage (NCBI taxonomy): Bacteria > Bacillati > Actinomycetota > Actinomycetes > Micromonosporales > Micromonosporaceae > Micromonospora > Micromonospora sp. AMSO12t. The sequence goes on along the minus strand of NZ_WAAS01000367.1, from coordinate 3,988 downwards.
CTCCGGCTCGCTGCGCCACCCACGGTCGTACGTCTGGGACACGCGGACCGACGCGTCGCTGACGGTCGGGCCGGCGGCCGTCCTCGCCAGACAGGGGGACGGAAGCTGGCTGGGCCGGCTGCCGGTGACCGTGCGGGTCGCGGGCGACGCCGCGCACGACGGGTACTCGCTGGACCCGACGCTGCCGGCCGGGGTGCACGTCGCCGGCATCGAGCCGGTGGATGTCTGCACCGGCACCTGCTCGGTGCCGGGCGGGCGGTTCATGCCGGGTGAGGAGCGCTCGGTCTCGCTGCTGCTCCGCGCGCCCGCCGAGGTCACCCCGGGCGACCTGGGCGCGGGCTCGTTGCGGCTGTCCGCGATGTTCGGCTGGAACAACGAACTGGTCGACGTCGACCCGGCCGACAACACCGCCGCGTTCACCGTCAGCGCCGCCGGCTGACGACGGTGGACTAGGCAGGCGCGCGGCCGTGGGCGACCCCCACGGCCGCGCGCCGTTTCCCGCTCGACCCGTCGGCGGCCGTCGGATCCACGACCGCGCCAGCCCGCAACCGGCCGCAGCCCGGCGGAGTGTTACCGCCGCCAGACACCCACGGCGGCCCGAACGGGGAGGGACAGTGACAGTGACGATGGGGGCCCGCGCCAACGAACCACCTCCGACGGTCGACGCGCGGGCCGGCGAGGGCGCGGCGACGATCACCTTCGACGACTTCTACCACGCGCACTTCCGCAGCGTGACCGCGCAGCTCTGCGCGTACACCGGAGACCTGGGCCAGGCCCAGGACCTGGCGCAGGAGGCGTTCTGCCGGGCGCTCGCCCGGTGGGACCGGCTGGCCCGCTACGACGACCCGGTGGCCTGGATCCGGCGGGTGGCCTGGAACCTCGCCCGCAGCCGGTGGCGTCGGCTGCGTACCGCCCGCGGCCACCTGCTGCGGCAGCGGCGGGTGGAGACGCAGGTGCCGGGCCCGACGCCGGACCGGGTGGACATCGACAGGGCGCTCGCGGCGCTGCCCGAGAAACACCGGCGGGCCGTGGTCCTGCACTACCTCGCCGACATGTCCGTCGCCCAGATCGCCGTCCAGGAGGGGGTGGCCGAGGGGACGGTCAAGTCGTGGCTGCACCGGGGCCGAGCCGTCCTGGCCACCCTGCTCGACGAGAACCCGGAGGGAGTCGGTCATGCCTGAGCAGGACCCGCTGCGGGCGCGCTTCGCCGCGTACCGCGGAGACCTGACGGACCGGATCGACGGTCCGGGCCCGGACGCGGCCCGGCGCACGCTGCGGCGTCGCCGCCGCGCCGCCGTCGCGACCGGGGCGGTCGCCGTCGCGCTGGTGGTGGCCCCGATCGCCGCCGTCGCGGCGCTGCGGGACGCCCCGTCGCCGGCACCGCCAGCGGCGACGCCGACGGCCGACCCCACCTGGTCCCCGTCGCCCCGGCCCTCACCCGACGCGTCGCGGTCGCCGTCGTCGTCGCCGTCGTCACCGGCCGCGCCGGACGGCCGGATCACCGAGCGGCAGCTGCGCGCCGCCCGACCCGACCTGCCGGCCTGGGCCGGCCGCAACTGCGCCGACACCACGCGGGTCACCCTGCTGCCGGCCACCACACCGGAGGTGGACCGGCCGTACCTGATCAGCGTCACGCACGGCGACGTCGACGCCGACGGCGCCACCGAGACGCTGGCCCTGCTCGGCTGCCGCATCGGCGAGGCGTCGGCGAAGCAGGTGGTCGCCTTCGACCGGGACGCCGCCGGGCGGATCGTCACGCTGGGGCGGGTGACCCGGACCCACGAGGAGGGTGACGGCGGCTTCGAGGACGTCCGCGCCGTCGCCGTGGCCGACGGGAAGGTCCGCGTCCAGGTCGCCGACATCCAGCCCTGTTGCAGCATTCCGGCGTACTGGGCGCGCCAGCAGTGGCGGACGTACGGCTGGGACGGCGAACGGTTCGCCCAGACCGGCGGTCCGACCACCTTCGGCCGGGACTCCCGCCTCACCGACCTCGCGATCTCCGCCGGGCCGTTCGTCCTCGGACCGGCGGACGAGCACGGCCGGTTCCAGGGCACGGTGACGGTGACCGTGACCAACCGGGGACCCCTCGACGCGAACCGCGTCGCCTTCCGGCACCTGGAGGCCTTCGGCACGCCCGACGGCGGCGACTGGTACCGGTGCGAGCCGGCCCGCGAACAGCCGGAGTGGCCGTCGTGCCTGACCGAGGGGGTGCCGGCCGGGGAGCGCCGGAGCTGGACCTTCCGCTTCCGCCTCGGGCCGGAGCGCCTTGAGGCGGGCCCGTCAATCTGGCTGGTCCACTACGGCGCCGACCACCGCTACTGGCCGGACCTGACCCCCGGCGACAACCACGTCGTCGTCCGGGTGGACAGGTGATCCGGCGGCGGCGTCCACCCGGCGGGGTGGGCGCCGCCGCTCACCACGTGGGGCGTTGCAGCAGGCCGACGAACTCCACCAGCAGCCGTTCCCGCAGCGCCGGCGGCGCGGCGTCGAGCAGGGTGTTCACCACCGCCATCCGCCCCGCCAACGAACCGCCGGTGCCGGCGGCGTCTGCGGAACCGGCGGCGGCGTCGGGACCAGCGGTGGCGTCGGGACCGGCCGCGTCGGCGGGGGCGGTCAGGCCCAGGCCGGCGGCCAGGCCCGCGACCAGGTCGGGGGTGAGCGCGTCGGGGGTGAGCGTGGTCGCGAGGGCGAGCAGCTCGGCGGGGAGCGTCACCGGTCCGGCGGCCCGGGCGGCGGCCACGGCGTCGGCCAGGTCCGGGCCGAACTCCGCCACCCGGGGCGCCACCGCGGCGGTCACCGTCAGGTGCACGCTCGGCGGCAGGTCGGCGTACGACAGCTGGGGCTGGGTGTGCCAGCCGCGGGCGGCCAGCTCGTCGACCAGGACGAAGAGGTCGAGGCCCGCATCGGTGGCGGTGAAGCAGACGACTGTCGACTCCGGCTCGGCCATCAGCCGCAGCCCGTCGACCGCGCGGACGGCGTCGGCCAGGCCGGCGACGGCGTCCCGGGTGGCCGCCGCGAGCCGCAGGTACCCGTCGTCGCCGAGGTGCCGCAGGGTGGCGTACGCGGCGGCGATCGGTCCGCCGGAGCGGGTGGAGGCGATGACCGGGTTGACCATCGTGTAGCCGGGCCAGTCCGCGTACGCGAAGTACTGCGGGGCACGCAGCGCCGGATCACGGTGCAGCAGGACCGACACGCCCTTCGGGGCGTACGCGTACTTGTGCAGGTCCACCGAGATCGAGGTGACCCCCGCGAGCGCGAAGTCGAACGGCGGCACGTCCGCCCCGAGCCGACGCAGGTACGGCAGGGTCCAGCCCCCGAAGCAGGCGTCCACGTGGCAGCGCACCCCGGCGGCGGCGGCAGCTTCGGCGATCGGGGCGACGGGATCGACGACGCCGTGCGCGTACGAGGGGGCGGAGCAGGCCACCAGCACGGTCTCCGGGCCGATGGCGGCGGCCATGTCGGCGGCGGCGGGCCGCAGCGTGGACGCCGACACGGGCACCGTGTCCACGGCGACCCGCAGGTAGTGCGCCGCCTTGGCGAACGCGGCGTGCGCGCTGGCCGGCACCACGATCCGGGGTGCCGCGATCTCCGGGTGGGCGTCCCGGGCGGCCTTGACGGCGAGGATCAGCGACTCGGTGCCGCCGCTGGTGACGCTGCCGACGACGTCCGGCGCGGCGCTGCCGGGGCCCCCGCCGAGCAGCCGGGCGGCAGCGCCGACCAGCGCGTTCTCCATCGCCAGCAGCGACGGGAAGGCGGTCGGGTCGAGCCCGTTGACGTGGGCGCTGCCGGCGTACGCGGCGGCGGCCAGCTCGTCCAGCCCCGGCACCGCCGGGTCGTAGACGTACGCGAACAGCCGCCCCCCGTGCGTGGGCCGGTCGGCCGCCCGCAGTGCCCGCAGCTCCGCCAGCACCCGCTCGGCGGGCAGCCCGTTCCCGGGCAGCGCCCGCCGCTCGGTTCCCTCGTCGATCATGGAGTCGTGGTGCCCTTT
>NZ_WAAS01000366.1:0-5222 GCF_008806585.1 Micromonospora sp. AMSO12t | reverse complement strand
CGTCGCGTCATGGACGGCGGTGGGGGTTGCCGGGCGGCCGTCGGGGCCGGACGGCGGTGGCGGTGGTGGTGCGGCGACGTCAGCGGGCAGGCCGGCGTGGCACGCCGCGGCGCAGCGGCGTCACCTGCGTCTTTCCGGCCTTGGGAGGGCGCTCCTGTTCCGCGATAATGGCAGCCATCGAGCCCTCCTTCGATGAGTCAACGGGTGACCATCCGGAAGATCACCCATGGTGACGGGATCCCAACTGAGCGTGCAGCAAGTTATAAACCCCGGAGGGTCGTAAAGTCAATGAATGGAGAGGCAGGCACGTTGACCACGCAGCGCCGCCCGCATCCGGCGCCCCTGCCGGGCGCACGCCCCGGTCGCGACCCCGATCGCGCGATCAAGCGTGGCCCGCGCCGGCTCTCCGCCGAGGCGGTGGCCGCCACCCAGCGCGACCGCCTCTTCGACGGGCTCGTGCGGGAGGTGGCGACGAAGGGCTACGACAACGCCCGGGTCACCGACATCTGCCACGCCGCCGGGGTGACCCGACCGGCCTTCTACGCCCTCTTCAGCGGCAAGGAGGACGCCTTCCTCGCCGCGTACCGGCACGGCGTCGCCGTGCTGTCGCAGCTCATGGAGAGCGCCTACCGGGAGGCCGGGCCGACGTGGTCGGACGCCGCCCGCGCCGCCCTGCGCACCCTGCTGGAGGTGCTGGCGAGCGTGCCCGCCTTCGCCCGGATGGCGCTCGTCGAGGTGGACGCGGCCGGCCCGGACGCCCGCCGGGAGCGCGACGCCCTGCTCGGCAGCTTCCGCCGGTTCTTCGCCGACGCCGGCCCCGGCCCGACGGTGGACGTGGACCGGGACGCTCTGGTGTCCACCGTGGTCGGCGGGATCCACGCCACCGTGCGCAGCCGGGTGGCCCAGGGCCGGGCGACGGAGCTGCCCCAGCTGCTGCCGGTGCTCACCTACGCGGCCACCGCGCCCTTCCTCGGCACCGACGACGCGGCCCGGGCGACGCGGCTGGCACGCCCGGCCGACGGCCCGGGCACGACCGCGCCGTGCGCGCCGGCCGGCGAGGCGGCCACCCCGTCCTGACGGCGCCCCGGCCTCCCGGCCGGGCAGCCCGCCGCCGCGCGGTCGGAAACCGCAGCGGTTTTTCACTTTGGCCGTATTTGGCAGATACCGCCTCAACCAGCCCCCACCGGCCGTTGACCCGGCATTTACTCGGCGGTAACTTCAGCCTGCGCAGAACCTTGAGTCGATTTCCCATTGTCGCCGATCAATCGATCTTCGAAAGGGAGCCCGCCATGTCGGAGCAGATCGCACCGATCGAACCCGATCCGCCGCGCAGCGGCGTGCGCTGGCGCCGGTTCGCCGCCACGCTGGGCACCGTCGTGGCGGGTGCCGCCGGCATGGTCGTGCTGACCGCCCAGGGCGTACTGGGCGCGCAGTTCGCCATCTCCGGCATGCCGTTCACCGTCACCGCCGACAAGCTCACCGGCACGGGATTCGAGCAGTTCGCCACCATCGACCAGATGATTCCGGACAGCCCCAACCAGGGCGACACCGGCGGACAGGTCCTGGTGATGGTGTCGGCGATCGACAAGGCCGAGCTGACGAACCTCTGCCAGAGCATCAACCTGGGCGGCGTCTACCTGAAGATCACCGCCGGCGGCGCCGGCACACCGGTCACCGCCCGCACCCTGGTCGTCGACGGCGACGAGGTCGCCGGCAACGCCTCGTTCAAGAACATCAACGTCGGGCAGGACGCCAGCACCCTCGACCAGGTCCCCGGGGTCAAAGGCAACCCCGGCGTCTTCGCCCAGCAGTCGGACACGGTGATCATCACCAACCTGCGGCAGAACAACTACGCCACCACCGCGGCCGTCTTCAACCTGCCCGACCTGCGCATGGCGTTCACCTCCGACGGATGCTGACGTGACCAGCGGAGAACACCACCCGGTGCCAGCCGCCCGCCGACCCGGCGGGCGCTGGCGCCGCTGGCGGCGGGGCCGCCCGTTCACCGCCGGGGTGCTGATCGCGCTCGGCGGCACGGAGATGCTCGTGACCCTGCGCGCGCCGCTCGGGGTGCTGCTGCACGTCGGGCCGCAGGGGCTGGCCGCGTACCTGGTGCCGGCCGTCCTGGTGCTCTGCGGGGTGCTGCTGGTCGCCACTCCGCAGCAGCGGGTCTTCTACGCCGTGCTCTCGCTGCTGCTCGGGCTGGTCTCCTGGCTGACCTCGAACCTGGGCGGCTTCCTGGTCGGGATGCTCCTGGCCCTCGTCGGCGGGGCACTCGCCTTCGCCTGGACGCCCGACAAGCGGCGCCAACCGGGCGGCGCCACCGGGGCGCCCAAAACACCGGCCCCGCAGACCGGAGCACCGGCCCCGCACACCGGGGACCCGGACGACGACGCGGGCGACGACCCGGACGACGACGAGCTGCTGCCGGGCCTGGGCACGACGCACCCGACGGCCGCCGACCGGGGCTGAGTCAGCCGACGGTGTCGCGTACCGCCTGGGCGAAGACCTCGGAGCGGTGCTCGAAGTTGCGGAACCGCCCGTAGCTCGGCGCCGCCGGGGAGAGCAGCACCACCCCGTCGGCCGGGGTCACCTCGCGGGCCAGCCGGACGGCGTCGACCAGGTCGTCGACCACCTCGGTACGCACCTTCGGCAGGCCGGCGAGCGCCTCGACGATCCGGGCGCCGCTGTCGGGGATGCCGAGCACGGTGAGCTCGCGCTCCGCGAGGTGCTCGCGCAGCGGCGCGTAGTCCAGGCCCCGGTCGGTGCCGCCGACGATCACCGTCAACGGCCGCCCCTCGTACGCGTCGATGGCGTGCATGGCCGCGTACGGGCTGGTGGCGAGGGTGTCGTCGACGAACGTCAGACCGGACGGGTCGGCGATCTCGGTGAGGCGGTGGGCCAGCCCCTGGAACTCGGCGACCGCCACGGCCAGCGTGTCCCGGCGTTCCACCACGTCGACGCCGAGCGCGTCGAGCACGGCGAGCGCCACACAGAGGTTGCCCTCGTTGTGCCGGCCGACCAGCGGCAGCACCGCGCGCGGGAAGAGCGGCCGGTCGCCGAGGTGGAACCAGGGCGTACCGTCGGCGCCGCCGGCCACGTGGGCGGTGTCCGGCAGGCCGGCGCGCACCGCCGCGCGGTCGCCCAGTTCGAGGGCGAGCCTCGGGTCGGCGCCGTTGACCACCACGGTCCGTGGCCCGTGCGCCAGCAGGTTGAGCTTGTCCCGGTAGTACTCGGCCTCGCCGCCGTGCGCGTCGAGGTGCTCGGGGAAGAGCGCGGTGACGACCGCGACCCGGGGCGAGTCGGTCAGGTCGCTGCACTGGTAGCTGGACAGCTCGAGCACGTACAGCTCCGCCTCCGGCAGGTCCAGCGTCGGCACGCCGATGTTGCCGCCGAAGACGTTCGGCCGGTCGACGGCGGCGAGCAGGTGGCTGATCAGGCTGGAGGTGGTGCTCTTGCCCTTGCTGCCGGTGACGCCGATCGTGCGGGCGGCGTGGTCGGCCATCCACAGGGCGGTGCCCTGGGTGACGGTCACCCCGCGTCGGCGCAGCTCCACCAGCCACGGGTGGGTCTGCGGCACGCCGGGCGAGCGGACCACCACGTCGGCGGCGGCCAGCCGGGCGAAGCCCTCCTCGCCGGTGACCAGCGGCGCGGCCTCGGCCAGCGGCCCCTCCCAGGGCAGGCTGAGGAAGTTGGCGCTGTCGTCGACGGCGACCAGGTCGGCCGGGCCGTGCGCGGCGATCGCGGTCACCGCGGCCCGGCCCTCCCGGCCGGCCCCCCAGACGGCGACGGTACGTCCGCGCAGGTCAGACAGGCGCACGGGCTCTCCTCAGGGGGTGTTGTCGGGCGTGGCAGGGGCGGGGTCCGGCGCAGCCGGACACGGCCGGACGAACCAGGGCCTAGTATGGCGTGTGCCCAACGAGCAGCTCCGGCGGATGGACGCCTTCACCTTCCCGTCCTACTCGATCGACCTCTCCACCGGGGAGGTGTTGTTCGACTACGCCCTCACCGGCCCCGACGGCGAGCAGCGGTTCACCGAGGTGGTCACCCTTCCCCTGCCGGACGCGCCGCCCTCGGACGAGACCGTGGCGACCCTGGGCCGGGTGCTGGAACTGCTGCACGTGGTCGCCGGCGTCAGCTACTACAAGGCCGCCGCGCCGCCCCGCCTGGTGCTGCCGGCGCCGCTAGGCACGGCCGCCGCCGAGCTGGTCACCGCCGTCTACACCAAGGGCCTCGCGGAGTACGCGTACCGCAACCAGCTGCCGCACGTGCTCGAACTGCGCCCGGAGGTGCCGCCCGGCACGGTCTCCCCGGCCCGGGAGTACGACGACTCCGACCGGCGTCCGCTCTCGGCGGTCGGCGGCGGCAAGGACTCCATCGTCAGCCTGGAGGCCCTGCGCCGGGCGGGCTTCGACCCGGTGCCCTTCTCGGTCAACCCGAACCACGTGATCGTCGCGGTGAACGAGGCGTCCGGGCTGGCCCCGCTGGCCGCCCGGCGGCGCATCGACCCGGTGCTGTTCGAGCTCAACGCCGCCGGGGCGCTCAACGGCCACATCCCGGTCACCGCGATCAACTCGCTGATCGCCGTCGCCACGGCGGTGCTGCACGGCCTGGGCCCGGTGGTGATGTCCAACGAGCGCTCGGCGTCGGACCCGAACCTGGTCTGGAACGGCCACGAGATCAACCACCAGTGGTCCAAGGGTGTGGAGGCGGAGGGGCTGCTCCGGGCCGCGCTGGCCTCGCACGCCGGGCTCACCGAGCCGTACTTCTCGCTGCTTCGCTCGCTGTCGGAGCTGCACATCGCCCGGTCGTTCGCCGAGATCGACCGCTACGACGACGTGGTGACGAGCTGCAACGCCGCGTTCAAGCTGCGCGACGCCAGCGAGCGCTGGTGCCGGGACTGCCCGAAGTGCCGGTTCGTCTTCCTGGCCATGGCGCCGTTCATGTCCCGCGAGCGGGTCACCCGCATCTTCGGCGGCGACCTGCTCGCCGACGAGTCGCAGATCCCCGGCTACCGGGAGCTGCTGGGCGTGGACGGGCACAAGCCGTTCGAGTGCGTCGGCGAGGTGGAGGAGTCGGTGGTGGCCCTGAGCCTGCTGGCCGAGCAGGACCAGTGGCGCGACGCCCCGGTAGTCCGCGCCCTGGTCGACGCGGTCCCGGCCACGGCCTGGTCGACGGCGGCCACCTCGGACGTCTTCACCCCGGGCGGCCCGAACCACATC
>NZ_WAAS01000365.1:0-5260 GCF_008806585.1 Micromonospora sp. AMSO12t | reverse complement strand
TTGTCCGGCGGTGTCCTACTCTCCCACACCCTCCCGAGTGCAGTACCATCGGCGCTGGAGGGCTTAGCTTCCGGGTTCGGAATGTAACCGGGCGTTTCCCCTCCGCCATGACCGCCGTAACTCTATCGACATATCAAACAACACCAACCACGTGGTCTGTTGTTCGTTTATCGAGAGTTGCACAGTGGACGCGTAGCAGCTTAGTAGTCAAGTCCTCGGCCTATTAGTACCGGTCAACTGAACCCGTTACCGGGCTTACATTTCCGGCCTATCAACCCAGTCGTCTAGCTGGGGGCCTTACCCCACAAAGTGGGTGGGATACCTCATCTTGAAGCGAGCTTCCCGCTTAGATGCTTTCAGCGGTTATCCCTTCCGAACGTAGCTAACCAGCCGTGCCCCTGGCGGGACAACTGGCACACCAGAGGTTCGTCCGTCCCGGTCCTCTCGTACTAGGGACAGCCCTTCTCAAGTATCCTACGCGCACGGCGGATAGGGACCGAACTGTCTCACGACGTTCTAAACCCAGCTCGCGTACCGCTTTAATGGGCGAACAGCCCAACCCTTGGGACCTGCTACAGCCCCAGGATGCGACGAGCCGACATCGAGGTGCCAAACCATCCCGTCGATATGGACTCTTGGGGAAGATCAGCCTGTTATCCCCGGGGTACCTTTTATCCGTTGAGCGACACCGCTTCCACTCGCAAGTGCCGGATCACTAGTCCCGACTTTCGTCCCTGCTCGACCTGTCAGTCTCACAGTCAAGCTCCCTTGTGTACTTGCACTCAACACCTGATTGCCAACCAGGCTGAGGGAACCTTTGGGCGCCTCCGTTACCCTTTAGGAGGCAACCGCCCCAGTTAAACTACCCACCAGACACTGTCCCTGAACCGGATAACGGTCCGAAGTTAGATACCCAAATCAACCAGAGTGGTATTTCAAGATTGCCTCCACCCATACTGGCGTATGGACTTCACCGGCTCCCACCTATCCTACACAAGCTAATTCGGATACCAATGTCAAGCTATAGTAAAGGTCCCGGGGTCTTTCCGTCCTGCCGCGCGTAACGAGCATCTTTACTCGTAATGCAATTTCGCCGGGCCTGTGGTTGAGACAGTGGGGAAGTCGTTACGCCATTCGTGCAGGTCGGAACTTACCCGACAAGGAATTTCGCTACCTTAGGATGGTTATAGTTACCACCGCCGTTTACTGGCGCTTAAGTTCTCCGCTTCGCCCCCAAAAGAGCTAACAGGTCCCCTTAACGTTCCAGCACCGGGCAGGCGTCAGTCCATATACATCGAATTACTTCTTCGCATGGACCTGTGTTTTTAGTAAACAGTCGCTTCCCCCTGCTCTCTGCGGCCATACAACGCTCCACCCGCGCGGGGCTTCACGTCTCCGGCCCCCCTTCTCCCTAAGTTACGGGGGCAATTTGCCGAGTTCCTTAACCACAGTTCGCCCGATCGCCTCGGTATTCTCTACCTGACCACCTGTGTCGGTTTGGGGTACGGGCCGCTAAGAACTCGCTAGAGGCTTTTCTCGGCAGCATAGGATCACTGACTTCACCTGAATCGGCTCGGCATCACGTCTCAGCCCTAATGGTGTGCGGATTTGCCTACACACCGGCCTACACGCTTACCCCGGCACAACCACCGGCCGGGCTCAGCTACCTTCCTGCGTCACCCCATCGCTTGACTACTACCCGCCAGGTTCCCACGCTCCCCAACCTTGATCCGAAGATCGCAGCCGGTTCGGGTGGTTAGCACAACGAGGTTCATCAGGGACGCTCTTTCGCGGGTACGGGAATATCAACCCGTTGTCCATCGACTACGCCTCTCGGCCTCGCCTTAGGTCCCGACTCACCCAGGGCGGATTAGCCTGGCCCTGGAACCCTTGGTCATCCGGCGGAAGGGTTTCTCACCCTTCTTTCGCTACTCATGCCTGCATTCTCACTCGTGCCGCGTCCACAACTGGGTCACCCCGCTGCTTCACCCCCGGCACGACGCTCCCCTACCCATCCACACACCTGCACAAGGAATCAAGTCCAAGCGAGGTAAAAATGTGAATGCCACAGCTTCGGCGGTGTGCTTGAGCCCCGCTACATTGTCGGCGCGGAACCACTTGACCAGTGAGCTATTACGCACTCTTTAAAGGGTGGCTGCTTCTAAGCCAACCTCCTGGTTGTCTATGCGACCCCACATCCTTTTCCACTTAGCACACGCTTAGGGGCCTTAGCTGGTGATCTGGGCTGTTTCCCTCTCGACTACGAAGCTTATCCCCCGCAGTCTCACTGCCGCGCTCTCACTTACCGGCATTCGGAGTTTGGCTGATTTCGGTAAGCTTGTGGGCCCCCTAGACCATCCAGTGCTCTACCTCCGGCAAGAAACACGCGACGCTGCACCTAAATGCATTTCGGGGAGAACCAGCTATCACGGAGTTTGATTGGCCTTTCACCCCTAACCACAGGTCATCCCCCAACTTTTCAACGTTGGTGGGTTCGGCCCTCCACGCGGTCTTACCCGCGCTTCAGCCTGCCCATGGCTAGATCACTCCGCTTCGGGTCTAGGACACGCGACTGAACGCCCTATTCAGACTCGCTTTCGCTACGGCTCCCCCACACGGGTTAACCTCGCCACATGCCACTAACTCGCAGGCTCATTCTTCAAAAGGCACGCCGTCACCCCGCAAGGCTCCGACGGATTGTAGGCGAACGGTTTCAGGTACTATTTCACTCCCCTCCCGGGGTACTTTTCACCATTCCCTCACGGTACTCGTCCGCTATCGGTCACCAGGAAGTATTTAGGCTTACCAGGTGGTCCTGGCAGATTCACGGCAGATTTCAGGGGTCCGCCGCTACTCGGGAACACCCACAGAAGGTCAGCAACTTTCACCTACCGGACTCTCACCGTCTACGGTCAGCCATTCCAGACTGTTCGACTAGCCACTGACTTTGTAACTTCTCGAACAAGTGTCAGCTTGTTCAGCAGGGTCCCACAACCCCGACCACGCAACCCCTGACAGGTATCACACGCAACCGGTTTAGCCTCAATCCGCTTTCGCTCGCCACTACTCACGGAATCACTAAATTGTTTTCTCTTCCTACGGGTACTGAGATGTTTCACTTCCCCGCGTTCCCCCCACACACCCTATGTGTTCAGGTGTGGGTGACTGGACATGACTCCAGCCAGGTTTCCCCATTCGGACACCCTGGGATCACAGCTTGGTTGACAGCTCCCCCAGGCCTATCGCGGCCTCCCACGTCCTTCATCGGCTCCTGGTGCCAAGGCATTCACCGTTCGCCCTTGACAACTTGACCACAAAGATGCTCGCGTCCACTGTGCAATTCTCAACAAACGACCAACCCACAACCCGATCCGTGCGACACCAAACCCGACCACCGCCGGCGGTATGCCACACCAGGCCATGCCTGGCAGCCTGCGGAACACCATGGTTCCGCTCAAGGCTCCGAAAGAAACAACCAACGGTTGTTCTTTCAGGACCCAACAGGGTGCTATCCGCCTTCTCCCAGCCGCACCAGGACTCCGTTCCCACCACCCGAGGGCAGCTGTACTAGAAGAACCCGGCCGTTGCCAGGAAAAAACTCGCCAGTGTCTCCGCCATTGAGCACCCCGACCCGACATTCGCGGGCCGCGGGCTCCTTGCACCCTTTCGGGTGAAGGTGCTCCTTAGAAAGGAGGTGATCCAGCCGCACCTTCCGGTACGGCTACCTTGTTACGACTTCGTCCCAATCGCCAGCCCCACCTTCGACGGCTCCCTCCACAAGGGTTGGGCCACCGGCTTCGGGTGTTGCCGACTTTCGTGACGTGACGGGCGGTGTGTACAAGGCCCGGGAACGTATTCACCGCAGCGTTGCTGATCTGCGATTACTAGCGACTCCGACTTCACGGGGTCGAGTTGCAGACCCCGATCCGAACTGAGACCGGCTTTTTGGGATTCGCTCCACCTCACGGTATCGCAGCCCATTGTACCGGCCATTGTAGCATGCGTGAAGCCCTGGACATAAGGGGCATGATGACTTGACGTCATCCCCACCTTCCTCCGAGTTGACCCCGGCAGTCTTCGATGAGTCCCCGCCATAACGCGCTGGCAACATCGAACGAGGGTTGCGCTCGTTGCGGGACTTAACCCAACATCTCACGACACGAGCTGACGACAGCCATGCACCACCTGTGACCGCCCCCGAAGGACCTCACATCTCTGCGAGTTTTGCGGCCATGTCAAACCCAGGTAAGGTTCTTCGCGTTGCATCGAATTAATCCGCATGCTCCGCCGCTTGTGCGGGCCCCCGTCAATTCCTTTGAGTTTTAGCCTTGCGGCCGTACTCCCCAGGCGGGGCGCTTAATGCGTTAGCTGCGGCACAGGGAACCGGAGAGGCCCCCCACACCTAGCGCCCAACGTTTACAGCGTGGACTACCAGGGTATCTAATCCTGTTCGCTCCCCACGCTTTCGCTCCTCAGCGTCAGTATCGGCCCAGAGACCCGCCTTCGCCACCGGTGTTCCTCCTGATATCTGCGCATTTCACCGCTACACCAGGAATTCCAGTCTCCCCTACCGAACTCTAGCCTGCCCGTATCGACCGCAGGCTTGGAGTTGAGCCCCAAGTTTTCACGGTCGACGCGACAAGCCGCCTACGAGCTCTTTACGCCCAATAAATCCGGACAACGCTCGCACCCTACGTCTTACCGCGGCTGCTGGCACGTAGTTGGCCGGTGCTTCTTCTGCAGGTACCGTCACTTACGCTTCGTCCCTGCTGAAAGAGGTTTACAACCCGAAGGCCGTCATCCCTCACGCGGCGTCGCTGCATCAGGCTTCCGCCCATTGTGCAATATTCCCCACTGCTGCCTCCCGTAGGAGTCTGGGCCGTGTCTCAGTCCCAGTGTGGCCGGTCGCCCTCTCAGGCCGGCTACCCGTCGTCGCCTTGGTAGGCCATCACCCCACCAACAAGCTGATAGGCCGCGAGCCCATCCCAGGCCGAAAAACTTTCCACCACCAACCATGCGACCGGTGGTCCTATTCGGTATTAGCCCCCGTTTCCGAGGGTTATCCCAAAGCCTAGGGCAGGTTGCTCACGTGTTACTCACCCGTTCGCCGCTCGAGTACCCCGAAGGGCCTTTCCGCTCGACTTGCATGTGTTAAGCACGCCGCCAGCGTTCGTCCTGAGCCAGGATCAAACTCTCCAACAAAAACTTGTTGAAAAACTGTCCCGACAACAAAAAGTGTTGCCAAAGGAATCCAAGACCA
>NZ_WAAS01000364.1:0-5301 GCF_008806585.1 Micromonospora sp. AMSO12t | reverse complement strand
CGACACCTGGGACGACACGGTCGCGGTGCAGCGGTTCACCGGCAAGGGCGGGCGGTTCGTCCGGGGCGCCGCCCGGCTCGACGGCCCCGGCCGGGTACGCGTGGGCGAGCGGGTCTTCCAGGCCCCGCACGGCCCGTACGCCGGGCAGACCGTCGTGCCGCCCGCACCGCGCAAGCCGCCGAAGCCGCCGAAGCGACCGAAGGAGCGCTCCCCGCTCGGCGCGGTGACGTTCTCGCTGATCTTCCTCGCCCTGGGCGTGGTCGCCGTCGTCGACCTGCTGGACGTCTACGCCATCGGGGCGTCGGCCTACTTCGCGGCCACGCTGGCCACCATCGGGCTCGGCCTGCTGGTCGGCACCTGGTTCGGACGGGCCCGCTGGCTCATCGCGCTCGGCGTGGTGGCCGCCGCCGCGCTCGGCGTGGCCACCGTGGCCGAGTCCTACGACCGGATCCGGGGCGTCGACGGCAACGTCACCTGGGCGCCCACCGACCACCGCGACCTCGCCCTGCGGTACGAGAACAGCTTCGGCGACACGGTCCTGGACCTGCGCGCGGTCGACTTCGACAAGAAGAACACCGAGATCACCGTCTCCGTCAACTTCGGCGAGTGCACGGTGGTGGTGCCGCCGAACGTCGACGTCACCACGGTCGCCGACGTCAACGCCGGCGACGCGGTCGTCTTCGGCAAGCACTCCGGCGGGCTGGCGGGCGAGCTGCGGGAGACGACCGACCTGGGTCCGGACGGCCCCGGCGGCGGCACGCTGCGCCTCTACATCCACGTCAACGCCGGCAACCTGGAGGTGACCCGGTGAAGGCCCACCGCACCGACATCGTGTCCTTCGCCTTCGGGCTGATCTTCCTCGGCCTCGCCGCGTGGTGGCTGCTCGCCCAGTTGCTCGGGCTCGCCCTCCCTCCGGTCGGCTGGTTCCTGGCCGGCGCGCTGATCCTGATCGGCCTGCTGGGCCTGCTGGGCGCGCTGCGATCCGGGCGGTCCGGCGCCGCGCCCACGCCCGGCGACGCCCCCTCCGGCGACGCCCTCACCGACACCACCGCCTCCGACGCGGTCGCCCCGGACACCGTCGCGCCCGTCTCCACCCCGCCGGGCGCGGAACCGGCGGGCCGGGCCACGGACCGACAGGCCACCGGGATCGACCCGACCCGCTGGGACCTCGACCGGCCCGCGCCGGCCGACGAGCCGACGGCGTGGGGCGGCCGGCGCTCCGACTGGGGCGAGCCGACCGACTGGGGCACCCGGTCCGAGTGGGACGTCTCCGCGCCGACCACCGGCGCACCGACGACGGCCGGACTGCCGCCGAGCGGACAGCCGGCGGAGGAACCGACGACCGCCGGGCAGACGGCGGAGGTGCCCACAACCGGCGGGGCGACCACGGAGACGCCGGCGACGGTCGGGCAGACGGCGGAGGTGCCGACGACCGGCGGGGCGACCACGGATACGCCGGCGACGGTCGGGCCGACGACGGGTGGCCTGCGGGCCGGGGACGAGGCCGACGAGTGGCCGACGGAGGCCGTCACCGACGTCCGGCCCGAGGCGGTCGAGGACCGCGCCGCCGACGAGGACGCCCTGTCCCGGCGGACCGACGGGCCGTCGGCCGGTGGGGAGCACCCGCGCGGCTGACCACAGCGGTGCGGCCGTCGTCGGCGGCGGCCTATGCTGGCCGTGGAGAACTCGCCTCCGCCGGCCGGCCCGCGCCGACCTGGCCGCCGCACCGACCTGGCCGCCCGCGCCGGCCGGACGCGCCGCCGTGGCGGTCCCGCCGCGATTCCCGTCTCTACCCGTCAGGAGTCCGTCCGACATGACGCAGTCCCCCGCCGTGCGCACCTTCGGCCGGTCCGGTCCGGTCCGCATCGGCGAGCGAGCCGCCCGTACCCTCGTCTCCGAGCTCGCCCGGATCAACGATCCGAAGGCCGCGCTGCTGGTCGGCGCGACGCCCGAGTCCGCGGTGCTGACCGCGGCGATCGACGCGCTGCTGCCCGGCGACACCCTCACCCTGGTGCCCGCCGGGTCGGCCTCCCCGGCGGCCCTCCGGGAGCACGTCACCGCCCAGGGTCGCTGGGTGGCCGACCGGGTCCGCGTGGTCGACACCCTCGCCGAGGCCGAACCGGCCGCGGTGGTCGTCGCCGCGGAGCCGCTCACCGGCACGGCCGACGAGACCCGCGCCGCCGTCGAGGGCCTGACGAAGTACCTCGCCGACGGCGCGGTGCTGAGCGTGGCCACGACCGCGACGCCGGGGCGTACCGCGGGCGCCGCCGCCGAACTGGACCGGCAGGGCGCGTTGTACGGCGTCGGGGTCGACCTGGTGCTGCGCAACACGCCGCCGCTGCGGGTGTACCGGCTCCGCTACACCCCGGCCGACGCCGCGTCGGCGGCCCGGCTGGCGCCGGCGTACCGCCCGTCCAGCGTCCCGCTGACCCGTGGGATGCACATCGACTCCAACGGGGTGGCCGCGGCCGGCATCGCGCTGGGCCTGGCCGCGGTGGCCCGGGCGACCCGGCCGAAGTCGAAGCTCTGGCTGCTCCCGGCCCTGGCCGCCGCTCCCGTGGCCGCCTTCTTCCGGGACCCGGAGCGCGACGTGCCGGAGGACCCGTCGGCGGTCGTCGCCTCGGCCGACGGTCGGGTGCTGTCCGTGCAGCGGCTGCACGACGAGCGTTTCGGCGAGGGCGAGTGGCTGCGGATCGCGGTCTTCCTGTCGGTGCTGGACGTGCACGTCAACCGTGCCCCGGTGGCCGGCAAGGTGGTCGACTACTTCGTCGCCGACGGTGGCTTCGCCAACGCGATGAAGCCGGCGGCGGAGCACAACGTGGCCGCGTACACGGTGCTGGACACCGCGCGCGGCACGGTGGTCGTGGCGCAGCGCACGGGCCTGATCGCCCGGCGGATCGTGCAGCGGGCGCCGATCGGCGCGCTGCTGGCCCGGGGCGAGCGCTTCGGCCTGATCCGGTTCGGCTCGCGCACAGACGTCTACCTGCCGGCGGACGCGGCGGAGCCGCTGGTCGGCCCGGGGGACAAGGTCGTCGGGGGTTCGACCGTCATCGCCCGCTGGCGCTGAGGCCCGGGCCGGACGACACGAAGAAGGGGCGCCGCGAATGCGCGGCGCCCCTTCTCGCGTACGTGTGTCAGGCGGTACGACGCTGACGCAGCCAGAGCACCGGGCCGCTGACCAGGTAACCGACCACGATCAGGGCGAAGGTGAGCCGGATGTCGATCAGCGCGCCGATCACCGGGGCCAGCCACAGCCACGGCGGCAGCTTCAGCAGCCGGGCGAGCTTCGCGTAGGGGAAGCTGGAGACCATGGCGAAGGCGAGCAGCGCCACGCCGGCGACCAGGACGATGCCCGGCACCGGCAGCCCGATGGCGACGGTCAGCGCGAGCACTGCGGCGGCCATGGTGGTGGGCACGCCGCAGAAGAACCGGCCGTCCTTCGGCGAGACGTTGAACCGGGCGAGCCGGATCGCCGCGCACGCCGCCACGAGGGCGCAGGCCACCGCGGCGGCCGGCGTGGAGACCGAACCGGCCAGCGAGGCGTAGACCACCACGGGGGCGGCGAGCCCGAACGAGCACATGTCGGCCAGCGAGTCCATCTGCGCCCCGAACGGGCTGGCCACCCCGAACTTGCGGGCGAGCGCGCCGTCGAGGCCGTCGAAGACGACGCAGGCGATCAGGCAGAGCGCGGCGACGCGCACCTCGCCCTGCATGGCCAGGAAGATGGCCAGCATGCCGAGCATCAGGCTGCTGAGTGTGCAGGCGTTGACCACCGCGAACTTCATCCGGCGGGCGACCGTCCGCTCGCCCGGAAGCAGCGGGATCGACATCGCCGAGTCGTCGACCGGGGTCGTGGGGCCGAGCGCGGGGCTGACCGGGACGATCGAGGCGACGTCGGCGCGCTCGACCCGGGTGAGTCCGTAGCGGCGTCGCGGCCGGTCGGCGTAGCGGTGCTCGGGCATCGAGAGGTCGCTGGTCGCGTGCAGGTCGCCGTCGCGGCGCCCCACCCGGACCAGCAGCACCTGCCGGGCGAGCGTGCTGCTGCGGCGCAACGGGCCCGCCCAACGACGCCCTGCGGGACGCGGACTGTCAGTGGTACGACGCCGGCGCCATGGGGCTCTCGGCACGTTTCCTCCATCACCGGATCGGTTTACCGTCGCGAGGGCGGCTGTCCGGCTGTCTCGTGCCGGACCTTTCTGGCCCGGCAGCCGTTTTGCGGAGTACACCATCGCATAGGGGAACGGGGATTGGCGATAGCTGCCGGCGGTACTTATATCTGGTCTAACCGCGCGTACCGCTCTCTTATTCCCATCTCGGGCTCCATCGCCCGTTTCCTCCACCAACCCCACATCGAATGTACCGGACCCCGTCTCCGTCGGCTCGGTGAGCGGGTGCCGGGGACACCGATGTCCGGTTACGGACGCTCGTCGGTAGGGGCATTGGCCAGCGCCAGTGCGGCGATCCCGCTCAGCGGCAGCCCGGCGAGTTGCTCCGGCGTGAACCAGCCCGCGCGGGCGGTGGAGCCACCGGCGAGCTCGGTCACCCGTGGCTCCGTGGGCGCGTCCACCGCCACCCGGTAGAGCACCCGGATGCCGTGCCAGTCGAGCGGGCGCCCCTCCGGGCCCAGCGCGGCCGGGTTGTGCAGGTTGTCGACGCCGATCAGCTCGACCACCCGACCGAGCTGGCCGGACTCCTCGACCAGCTCGCGCAGCAGCGCGGCGACCGGCTGCTCTCCGTGGTCGGTCCCGCCGCCGGGCAGGTGCCACCGGCCGGCGCCCGGGTAGCCGTCGGCGATCATGGTGAGCAGCACCCGGCCGGCAGGGTCGGTGACCAGGCCGTACGCCCCGAAGCGCTGCCTCCGGTCGGACGGGGTGGCCGGACCTTCCGCCGGCGAGCGGGGCAGATCGGACGGCAGGGGCGACACGGGCACGCCGAGCAACTCGGCGGTGAACGGCATGAGCGGCACCGCCGCCGCCTCGTCGGTCGTGAACCAGCCCAGCTCGTCGGTGCCGCCGGCCGGCTCCGGCCGGGGTTCACCGCCCCGCACGGTGACGTCGAAGACCACGCGATCGGTGTGCAGCGCGACGTCGGCGGCACGGAAGGTCGTGACGTCGGCGGACACCGCCCGCAGCCCGGTCACCTCCACCGTGAGGCCGGTCTCCTCGGCGAACTCGCGGACCACCGCGTGCGCCGGGTGCTCGGCGTGTTCGAGGCCTCCGCCGGGCACCTGCCAGACGCCCGGGACCGGGCACGAGGCGGAACCCCGGACCAGCAACACCCGCCCGTCCGAGCCCCGGCACA
>NZ_WAAS01000363.1:0-5353 GCF_008806585.1 Micromonospora sp. AMSO12t | reverse complement strand
GTGAGTACGGCGCGGAGAAGATCTACGCGGCCGAGAGCGAGGAGATCGACGGCTACCTGGTGGCCCCGAAGGCGACCGTGGTGGCCGAGCTGGTCTCGCGCGTGCAGCCGGCCGCGGTGCTGTTGGCGTCGTCGCAGGAGGGCAAGGAGATCGCCGCCCGGCTGGCGGTGAAGTTGGACAACGGCATCCTGACCGACGTGGTCGGCCTGGCCGCTGACGGCACGGCCACGCAGGTGGCGTTCGCCGGTTCCACGATCGTCAAGTCGAAGGTCACCCGCGGTCTGCCGCTGGTGACGGTCCGGCCGAACTCGGTGAACCCGGCCCCGGCGGCGGCCACTCCGGCGGTCGAGCAGCTCACCGTCGCGGTGACGGACACCGACAAGCTGGCCAAGGTCGTCGACCGGGTGGCCGAGCAGAAGGGCTCGCGTCCGGAGCTGACCGAGGCCGGTGTGGTGGTCTCCGGTGGTCGTGGTGTGGGTAACGCCGACAACTTCAAGCTGGTCGAGGAGCTGGCCGACCTGCTCGGCGGCGCCGTGGGGGCGTCGCGCGCGGCTGTCGACTCCGGCTACTACCCGCACCAGTTCCAGGTGGGCCAGACCGGCAAGACGGTGTCCCCGCAGCTCTACGTGGCGCTCGGTATCTCGGGTGCGATTCAGCACCGGGCCGGTATGCAGACGTCGAAGACGATCGTCGCGGTCAACAAGGACGGCGAGGCGCCGATCTTCGAGCTGGCCGACTTCGGTGTGGTGGGCGACCTGTTCAAGATCGTCCCGCAGGCCGCGGACGAGATCCGCAAGCGCAAGTGAGCTGACGTCCGTCCGAGTGAGGGCCGGGAACCGTGGCGACGGTTTCCGGCCCTCGCCGTTTCTCCGGCCGCCGGAACGAGCCGCCGCAAGCTGGCCCCAGACGCGACTGGCGGCCAGAGGATGGGCACCGAACCATCGGGGGCTGAGCCCGCGGGAACCGCCGGCCGGGGCCGGCGATGGGAGCTGATCGGCGGGCCGGGGAGCTGAGCCGGCCCGCCGATCAGCCCGTCAGGGTGCCCCTCACCAGGCTCTTGCCGGAGTGGGCGGTGTTGTTGTCGTACGTCTCGGCGGAGACGTCGACAACCGAGTATGCCTCAAGGTCCACGTTCGGCGGCAACGGCAGCAACTCGTCCGTCGCGTCGCCGAGCACGCCGACCGAGAACATCTTCATGGTCCGCGGGTCGATGAGCCACACCTCGTAGTACCCCGGGACGTCCGGGAGATTCGCCAGGTGCAGGTGCAGCCGGCCGTCGTCGAAGACCCGGGCCTTGCCGTTGGCGTCCGGCGGCGTCTCCCCGTACGCCTTCAGCGGCGCGCTGGCCAGCACCACCCGCTGCGGGGCGGGCTCCGGCGTCGACCCGGTCGCGTCGAGCACGGCGACGGTGCCGACGACCCCGATCGCGGCGGCGGCCACCGCCGTCGCGGCGGTCACGGCCCAGCGCGACCAGCGCCCACGCCTCGGCGCGAGGAGCACCCCGCCCGACCGGTCGGACGGCCGTTCGCCCGAGGGGCGCTCGTCGGGCGACCGCTCGGCGCGCGGCCCGGGCAGCGCCGGGAGGGTCTGCGCCGCGCGGATCTCCGTGACGATGCCCTGCCAGACGTGCTCCGGCGGATCGGGCAGGTCGTGCAGGCCCTGGGCGTCGGCGCCGAGGCCGGCCACGTGCTGGAGGGTCTCCATCTCGGCCCGGCAGTGCGCGCAGGTGTCGAGGTGGGTGTTCTCTCCGGCGTCCGCCTCGGTCTCACCGAGCGCCAGGAAGACCAGCCGGTCGTGGTCCAGGTGCGGCACCGTCCACCTCCCATCTGCGTTTCAAGCTCGCCATGCCGCGCCGGATGTGACTCTTGACCGTGCCGAGCGGCACCCCGGTCACCGTCGCGATCTGCTGGTGGGTCAGGTCGTCGAAGAACGCCAACTCCAGCATCCGCCGCTGGTCGTCGGGCAGTCGGGCCAGCTCGTCGGCGACCACCAGCCGGTCGACCACCGTGTCCGGATCCGGGCCGGTCGGCGCCGACTCCGGCAGCTGCCGGACCGTATCGACCACCCGGGTCTCCCGCGCGGAGGCTCGCAGCCGGTCGACCACCTTGCGGCGGCCGATGCCGAGCAGCCAGCCGACCAGCGAACCCTTGGCCGGGTCGAAGGTCTCCCGCCCCAGCCAGGCGGCGACGAAGGTGGTCTGGGTCACGTCCTCCGCGTCGCTGCGGTTGGCCAGCGTGCTGGTGGCCAGGTGCAGGACCGCCCGGCCGTACCGGTCGTACGCCTCCCGCAGTGCCCGTTCGTCGCCCGCACGGAAGCGGGCGGCGAGGTCGTCCTCGGGTGGGTACGGCTCCTGCCGTGCCGCTGTCACAGGGCGGCTCGCCTTCCAGGGGGCATGCCCGACTGTAGCTCCCACAGCCATCGCCCCCACCTCCGGTCGGTCTGGTCTCAGCAGCTCTTCGCTCCGCGGGCGGCTCTCGGATGCGGCTCCGCCGGACGAAAAGAAGTTGCCTCCGGTCGCATCCGGCGGCGGTGGACCGGGCGTAACTCGTTTTGCACACCAGGCCTGACGAACCAGCACCAATCATCAGGAGGCAGACATGCAGCTCTCGTACTTCCGTCGGGTCGCCGCGGGCGGCGCGGTCGCCGCGCTGACGTTCGCCGGAGCCGGCGCCCTCACCGCCACCCCGGCGTACGCCGCCACGTCCAAGGTCTCCGTCGTGCACGGCATCCCGGACACCCCGGTCGACGTGTACGTCAACGGCGAGAAGACGCTGGACAACTTCAAGCCCGGCGACGTGGCCGGCCCGCTGAACCTCGAGGAGGGCGCGTACGACATCGCCCTCACCAAGCCCGGCGAGCCGATCGCCCAGGCCATCCTCAGCGTCGACGACGCCGCGGTGCCGGGCGGCGCCAACATCAGCCTCGCCGCCCACCTCGACGCCGCCGGCAAGCCGAAGATCACGCCGTTCGTCAACGACACCGGCAAGGTGGCCGCCGGCAAGGCCCGGCTGATCGTCCGGCACACCGCCGCCGCCCCGGCGGTGGACGTGCGCGCCGGCGGCACCCCCGTCTTCGAGGACCTCACCAACCCGAACGAGGCCAAGGGCGACGTCGACGCGGGCGCCGTCAAGGCGGACGTGGTGCTCGCCGGCACCGACACCGTGGCGATCGGGCCGGCGGACCTCGACCTCAAGGAGGGCACCGCGACGATCGTGTACGCCATCGGCTCGGCCGAGGCGAAGAACCTCGGCGTCGTGGCGCAGACCATCACCGGCCTGCACTCGGCCCCGGCCGGCGTGCCCAGCGGCGACGGCGGCCGGGCCGGCACCGGCGTGGACACCTGGTGGTACGTGCTGACCGGCGCCGGCGTGCTGCTCCTGGTCGGCGGCGGGGCGCGGGTGGCCACCGCCCGGACCGGTCGCCGGTGACGGTGCGCCACCGCGGGGCGCTGGCGGCCGTGGCCGCCGGCGTCGCCGCGCTCACCGTCGCGGCCGTGGTCGCCTGCGGCTCCCGGCCGGCCGGGGACGTCGGCGCGACCGAGGCCGCCGACCTGGCCGGCGCCACTGCGAGCCCGCCGGCCGCCGGCCCGTCGGTGCCGGTCACCCGGGGCGGGCTGCCCGGCGGTACGCGGACCGTCCCGCCCGTACGGCTGGTCATCCCCGCCATCGACGTCACCGCCACGGTCGACGCGGTGGGCGTCAACGGCGCGACCGGCGAGTTCGAGGTGCCGCCCAGCGTGGACCGGATCGGCTGGTACCGCCACGGCCCCGGGCTGGAGGCGCAGGCCGGGTCGGTGGTCGTCGCCGGGCACGTGGACAGCGCCACCCAGGGCGAGGGCGCCTTCTTCCGGCTCCGCGAGCTGGACCGCGGCGACACCCTCACCGCCGCCGGCGGCGACGGCGTCCGCAGGGAGTACCGGGTCGTCGCCCGGGAGGAGTACCGGAAGACGAAGATCCCCCTCGACCGCTACTTCGCCCGGGACGGCAAGCCCCGGCTGACCCTGATCACCTGCGGCGGGCCGTTCGACGCCGAGGCACGCCGGTACCGCGACAACATCGTGGTCACCGCCGTGCCGGCCTGACCGGATCGCCGGTTCCACGCGGGCGCGGGCCGGGACGGGAGCGCACGCCTCCCGCCCCGGCCCCGCACGGCCTACTCCGGCCTCCGCCGGGTCCGGCTGCGGTCGTAGGCTGAACCGTGATGGCTTACCTGGATCACGCGGCGACCACTCCGATGCTCGACGAGGCACTGGAGGCGTACGTCGCCACCGCCCGCGAGGTCGGCAACGCGTCCTCACTGCACGCGGCGGGCCGCCGCGCCCGGCGACGGGTGGAGGAGTCGCGGGAGCGGGTGGCCGCCGCGCTGGGCGCCCGGCCCTCCGAGGTCGTCTTCACCGGCGGCGGGACCGAGAGCGACAACCTCGCGGTGAAGGGCATCTTCTGGGCCCGCCGGTCCGCCGACCCCCGGCGGGACCGGGTGGTCTCCAGCGCCGTCGAGCACCACGCCGTGCTCGACGTGGTGGACTGGCTCGTCGACCACGAGGGGGCCGGCGTGGGCTGGCTCTCCGTCGACGCCGCCGGCCGGCTCAGCCCCGACGAACTGCGCGCCGAGCTGGCCGCCCACGGCGACAGGGTCGCGGTGGTGACCGCGATGTGGGCCAACAACGAGGTCGGCACCGTGCAGCCGGTCGCCGAGCTGGCCGCGGTCGCCGCCGAGCACGGGGTGCCGTTCCACACCGACGCGATCCAGGCGGTCGGGCAGGTGCCTGTCGACTTCTCCGCCGCCGGGATCGCCGCGCTGACCGTCACCGGGCACAAGCTCGGCGGTCCCGCCGGGGTCGGCGCCCTGCTGCTCGCCCGCGACGTGTCGGCCACCCCGCTGCTGCACGGCGGCGGCCAGGAGCGCGACGTGCGCTCCGGCACCCTCGACACCGCCGGCATCGTGGCCTTCGCGGTCGCGGTGGAGTCGGCGGTCAAGGGCCAGCAGGAGTACGCGACCCGCGTCGCCGCGCTCCGCGACGACCTGGTGGAGCGGGTCCGGCACGCGGTGCCCGAGGTCGTCTTCAACGGCGACCCGACCGACCGGCTGCCGGGCAACGCGCACTTCTCCTTCCCGGGCTGCGAGGGCGACGCCCTGCTGCTCCTGCTGGACGCGCAGGGCATCGCCTGTTCGACCGGCTCCGCCTGCTCCGCCGGGGTGGCCCAGCCCTCACACGTGCTGCTCGCCATGGGCGCCGACGACGACCGCGCCCGCTCCTCGCTGCGCTTCACCCTCGGCCACACCAGCACCCCCGCCGACGTCGACGCCCTCATCGCCGCCCTCCCGCCGGCGCGCGACACCATGTCGCTGCAAC
>NZ_WAAS01000362.1:0-5379 GCF_008806585.1 Micromonospora sp. AMSO12t | reverse complement strand
CGACCACTTCTTCAACTGGACCCACTTCCACGGCGGCGCCGACGAGGGCGAGGGCGGCGGGGGCCGTGGCAGCCGCATCGTCGACAGCCGGGGCATCACTGTCGACGTGGCGTTCAGCCTCGCCGTCGACGTGGAGGTGGACCCGGCCACCGGCCAGCTCGCCCTGACCCTCCAGTACGACGCCCGGCACGTCGACGAGGCGCGGGCCGACCGGCTGGCCGAGGCGTACCGCCGGCTGCTGGCGACCGACCCGACGGTGCCGCTGCCCACCGTCGGACCGGCGGGTCCCGTCGTCCCCGCCCCGCGCGACGGGGACGCCCGGGACCGCTGGGCGGCCCGGGTGGCGTCGGTCTGGCAGGAGGTCGTCGGCGTGGCGCCGCGCGGCGAGCGGGCGGAGTTCCTCGCCGCGGGCGGCGA
This sequence comes from Micromonospora sp. AMSO12t, assembly GCF_008806585.1. Classification (NCBI taxonomy): domain Bacteria; kingdom Bacillati; phylum Actinomycetota; class Actinomycetes; order Micromonosporales; family Micromonosporaceae; genus Micromonospora; species Micromonospora sp. AMSO12t. The sequence goes on along the minus strand of NZ_WAAS01000362.1, from coordinate 4,962 downwards.
CTCGCTGCGCGCACTGCGCCTGGTCACCGCGCTGCGGCAGCGCCACGGCAGCAGCATCACCCTGCCGGAGTTCGTCGCGCTGGGCAGCTACGGCGCCGTCGTCGAGCGGGTGAGCCGCGATGGCTGAGAACCCGTGGCTGGTGGTCCGGGCGCCCGTCGCCCGGCCCGCCCTGCGCCTGTTCTGCCTGCCCTACGCGGGCGGCAACGCCGGGGCCTTCGAGACCTGGCGGGCGGGGCTGCCGCGCGCCGTCGAGGTGAACGCGGTGCAGTACCCGGGCCGCCGCGAGCGGGTCGCCGATCCCGCGCCACGGCGGATGACGCCGCTGGTACAGGCCCTCGAGGCGGCCCTGGCCCCGCACCTGGACCGGCCGTACGCGGTCTACGGCGACTGCCTCGGCGCGTACGTCGCGTTCGAGCTGGTCCGCCGGCTGGAGCGACGCGGGCACCGGCCGGCCGATCTGCTGGTGGTCTCCTCGGCCGTCGCCCCGCACCGCGCCGAGGTCGAACCGGACCACTCCGGCGCCGACGACGCCACGTTCCTCGCCGAACTGGTCGCGCTGGGCACGATGCCGGCGGCCGTCGCCGCGCACCCGGAGCTGGCCGCCGCCGCGCTGCCGGCGGCCCGCGCCGACTTCGAACTCGGCCGCAGCTACCGCTACCGCGACGCCGGCCCGATCGGCGTGCCGGTCACCGCGATCCGCGGCGACGCCGACCCGCACGTCGACGACGTCGGGACGGCGGCGTGGGCCGACCTCACCACCGCCGGCTGCACCACCGTCACCGTCCCGGGCGGGCACGACCTGCTCGCCCGGGCCGACCCCGGACTGCTCGGCGCCGTCCGGTCCGCCCTCCTCGGCAAGGAGCCGTCTTGACCGTCACGTCACTGCTCTGCTTCCCGTACGCCGGCGCGGGCGCCTCGGTGTACCAACCGTGGCAGCGGGTCGCACCGCCCGACCTGGAGATCCTCCCGGTGCAGTTGCCGGGCCGGGAGAAGCGCTTCGTCGAGGAGCCGTACCGCCGGATGGACCAGGCCGTCGACGGGCTCCTCGACGAGGTGCTCGAACTGGTCGCCGGCCGCGACCGGGTGGCGCTGTTCGGCCACAGCATGGGCGCGGTGCTCGCGTACGAGATGGCCGGCCGGCTGGCCCAGGCGGCCGGGGTACGGCTGGCGCACCTGTTCGTCAGCGGCTCGCCCGACCCGTGGTCGGGCCGCGACCACACGGCCGCCGACCTGCCCGACGACGAGTTCGTGGCGCGGGTGGAGGAGTTCGCCGGCTACACGCATCCGGCGCTGGCCGACCCCGACATGCGGGAGCTGCTGCTGCCGACCCTGCGCGCCGACGTGGAGCTGCACGAGGGCTACCGGCCGGGCGGCGACAAGCGGCTCGACGTGCCGGTGACCGCGCTGCGCGGCGCCGACGACACCCTGGTGGCCGCCTCCGCGCTGGCCGGCTGGGACCGGGTCACCTCCGCCGGGTTCGCCTCCCTCACCGTCGCCGGTGGACACATGTACCTCGCCGACGATCCGGCCGAGCTGCTGGCGCTGGTGCGACGGAGGCTGGCCGGTGCCTGAGCCGACGCCGGGCCGGCTGGCCGGCCGGACCGCGATCATCACGGGCGCCGCGCGGGGACTCGGCCGGGCCTGCGCGACCGCCTTCGCGGCGCAGGGCGCCGACCTGGTCCTGGTGGACGTGGCCCACGACCTGTCCGACGTGCCGTACCCGCTCGGCTCGGCCAGCCAGCTCACGCACACCGCCAAGCTCTGCGCGGAGCTGGGGGTGGCCGCGTACCCGGTCGAGGCCGACGTGCGGGACCTCGACGCGGTCCGGGCCGCCGTCGCGCTCTGCCTGGACCGGTTCGGCCGGATCGACGTCCTGGTGAACAACGCCGGCATCGCGGCGCCCTCCGGCAAGCCGGTGCACGAGATCAGCGAGGCCGAGTGGCAGCTCATGCTCGACGTCGACCTCTCCGGCCCGTGGCGGATGGTCAGCGCGGTCGGCGCGGTGATGTGCCGGCAGCGCGCCGGGAGCATCGTCAACGTGGCGTCGACCGCCGGCCTGGTCGGCTACCGGCACTTCGCCGGGTACGTCGCCGCCAAGCACGGCCTGGTCGGCCTGACCCGGGCCGCGGCGCTGGACTACGCGCCGCTGAAGGTGCGGGTCAACGCCCTGTGCCCCGGCTCGGTGCGCGACGACCCGTACGTCGAGGGTCGGATGCTGGCCGAGATCGCCCGGTCGCTGGAGGTGCCGGTCGCCGAGCACGAGGAGACGTTCGTCCAGGCCCAGCCGATGAATGCGCTGATCGAGCCCGACTCGGTGGCCCAGGCCGCACTGTGGCTGGCCTCCGACGAGTCGTCGCAGGTCACCGGCTCGGTCATCACCGTCGACGGAGGATTCACCACCCGATGAGCAGCCGTCCACAGCCCACCCGACAGCACTCCGACCCGGGCCGCTCCTGCCACGCGGCGGCGGTGGCCGTCGCCGGCGACCCCGACGAGGTCGCCGCCCGGTTCGCCGCCGCGCTGGCGCGTCGGGGCCTCGACGCCGCTCGGCTCTGGGTGGACCGGATGCCCGCGTCGGCGGCCGCCGCGCGCCGCGCCGTGGAACTGGCGCGGCCGCTGCCCGCCGACGGTCCGCCGGTGCGGGCGGTGCTGCTGCGCCACGACGCCGGCGCCGACCTGGTGCTCGTCGCCCGGCGTGGCCCGCTCACCGGCCGCGCGCTGGGCGAGCTGGCCGTCGAGGCGGCCGGTATCGCGTCGCCGGCCGGGGCGGAGCCGACCGCCGGCCCGGAGCCCGGGGACCACCCCGAGGGTGTCGCGCCGGACCCGGCCGGGCAGTCTCAGTCGGCCGGGCAGGCGGAGTCGCCGGGGACCGCCGCCGGGGAGACGGCCGGGACCGGGGCCGCGGACGACGGGGAACACGAGGGGGACACCGCCTGGCGGGGCGGGAACCCGCGCGCCGACCGGACCGCGTCGTACGCCTTCGCCGTGCCCGCCGGGACCGACCTGCTGGCGCTGACCGGCGCGGTCGGCGCGGTGCTGGCCCGCTTCGGCGGCGTGCGCCGGGTGCGGGTCGGCACGCTGCGCGACGAGGGGCCGGCGGTCGTGCCCGTGGCGGTGGACGGCACTTTGCGCGCCCTCGCGGCCCGGCCCGCCGAGCCGGCCCCGTGGCTCGTTGCCGGGCGGACGCCCGACGCCGGGCCGCCGGAGGCCGCGGTCGGCGTGCTGACCGCCGACAGTCCGGCCGACACCTACCTGCCCAGCCTGACGCCGCCGTGGCCGCTCACCCTGACCCTGCGCGGCAGCACCGTCACCTGCGACTTCCGCACCGGCGTGTGGTCCGCCGACGTGGTCGCCACGGTGGCGGGCTACGTCACCCGCGTCCTCGGCCAGCTCCTCGCCGACGGCGACCGGGCGCTGGCCGACTGCGACCTGTTCGACGACGCCGAGCGGGACCGGGTCGCGGCCCTCGGCGGGGCGGCCGTCGACCTGCCCGAGCCGACCGGCGGCATCCACGAGCGGGTGGCCGGGTGGGCGCGGGCCACCCCGGACGCCCCGGCGGTGTCCTACGGCGACGACCGGCTCACGTACGCCCAGCTCGACGCCCGCGCCGGGCGGATCGCGGCGGCGCTGCGGGCGCGGGGCTGCGGGCCGGGCACCCGGGTCGGCGTCTGCCTGGAACGCTCGGTGGACCTGGTGGCGGCGCTGCTCGGCGTGCTCAGGGCCGGCGCCGCCTACGTGCCGATCGACCCCACCTACCCGGCCGAGCGCATCCGCTACACCGTCGAGGACTCCCGCGTGACCCTGCTCGTCGGCGCCGACGGCGTGGAGGTCGACGAGCTGCTCGCCGACGACCCCGACGACCCGGCGGGCACCGGGGCGGCGACGGCCGGCCCGGACGACCCCGCGTACGTCATCTACACCTCCGGCTCCACGGGCCGGCCGAAGGGGGTCCAGGTCCCGCACCGCAACGTGCTGGCCCTGGTCGCCGCGACCCGGGACGAGTTCGGGCTCGGCCCGGCGGACACCTGGACGATGTTCCACTCCAGCGCGTTCGACTTCTCGGTCTGGGAGATCTGGGGCTGCCTGCTCACCGGCGGGCACCTGGTCGTCGTTCCGCACCTGGTGGTACGCGACCCGGCCGAGTTCCACGCCCTGCTGCGCGTGGAGCGGGTCACCGTGCTCAACCAGACCCCGTCGGCGTTCGCGCAGCTCGTCGACGCCGACCGGCGGGCCGCGCACCGGCTGGGGCTGCGCCTGGTGGTGTTCGGCGGCGAGCCGCTGGACGCCGGCATGCTGACCGGCTGGTTCGACCGGTACCCGGAGCGCGACTGCCGGATGGTCAACATGTTCGGCATCACCGAGACCACCGTGCACGTCACCGCGCAGACCATCGACCGGGGCCTGGCCCTGGCCGGCACCCGCTCCGTGGGGCGCCCGCTGCCCGGCTGGTACGTGCACGTGCTCGACCCGGCGGGGCGGCTGCTGCCGCCGGGCGCCGCCGGGGAGATCCACGTCGGCGGCGCCGGGGTGGCCGACGGCTACCTGCACCGCGACGAGCTGACCGCCCAGCGCTTCCTGCCCGACCCCTGGCGGGGCGGGCGGATGTACCGCAGCGGCGACCGGGGCCGGCTGCTCCCGGACGGGCGGCTGGAGCACCTGGGCCGGCTCGACGACCAGGTCAAGATCCGTGGCTACCGGATCGAGCTGGACGAGATCCGCCAGGTGCTGCTCGACGACCCGGACGTGCTGGCCGTGGCGGTCACGGTGGACACCGCCGACGCCCGGCTGCACGCGTACGTGGTCCTCGCCGACGGGGCCGACCCGCCCGCCGAGCTGCGCCGCCGGGTGGCCCGGATCCTGCCCGAGTACATGGTGCCGGCCACGGTGACGCCGCTGCCGGCGCTGCCGCTCACCGCCAACGGCAAGCTCGACGCCGCCCGGCTGCCCGCGCCGGCCGCCCG
>NZ_WAAS01000361.1:0-5425 GCF_008806585.1 Micromonospora sp. AMSO12t | reverse complement strand
TGCGGCGTGGTGGGCCAGCCGCCACCCGCCGGCGGCTGCCCGTGCGGCGGGGAGGCCCAACCATCGGCGGGCGGTGCCGGGTAGCCGTCCGGTCGCGGCGGATGGAAGTCGTAGTGGGCGTCGTGCTCCGGCTGCCCGGACCAGGGATCGACCGGCGGTGAGGACATGATCAGCTCCAGGCGAGGGTGCGAACGGGTGATCGTAGCCAGCCACGGCACGGTACCGCTGTCCCGACCCCGACCGTATCGGCCGCAACGACGAACGCGGTGGCCACCTCCATCCAAGCTGGACGGGGCAACCACCGCGAACGCGGGGGGCGGTGTGGATCAGGCGGGCAGGCTGGCCACCCCGTGCGGCAGGAACCGCTGGCCGGTGACCCGCTCCGAGGTGCCGGTCCGGTCCAGGTACGGCGTGATGCCGCCCAGGTGGAACGGCCAACCCGCGCCGAGGATCATGCACAGGTCGATGTCCTGCGCCTCGGCGACGACGCCCTCGTCGAGCATGAGCCGGATCTCCTGCGCCAGCGCGTCGAGCGCGTTCTGGCGCACCTGCTCGGCGGTGAGCGGCTGGTCGCCCACCACGAGCAGCTTGGCCACCTCGTCGTTGACCTGGTCGTCGACGACGATCGGCTGACCGGAGTCGGCGATCCGCTTGAGGTTCTCGCTCACGTCGAAGCGGTCCGGGAACGCGGCGTGCAGGGTGCCGCCCACGTGGTACGCGACGGCCGGGCCGACGAGCTGGAGCAGGGCGAGCGGGCGCATCGGCAGGCCCAGCGGGTCCAGCGCGCTGTTGGCCACGTCCAGCGGGGTGCCCGCGTCCACGGCGGCGAAGACGGTGCCGAGGAAGCGGGTGAGCAGCCGGTTGACCACGAAAGCCGGGGCGTCGGAGACCAGCACGGAGGACTTCTTCAGCTGCTTGCCGACCGCGAACGCGGTGGCGAGCGTGGCGTCGTCGGTGCGCTCGCCCCGGACGATCTCCAGCAGCGGCAGCACCGCGACCGGGTTGAAGAAGTGGAAGCCGACCACCCGCTCGGGGTGCTCCAGTTCCTCGGCCATCGCCGTGATCGACAGGCTGGAGGTGTTGGTGGCCAGCACCGCCTCCGGCTTGACGATCTTCTCCAGCTCGGCCCAGACCTGCTTCTTGACGGCGAGATCCTCGAAGACCGCCTCGATGACGAAGTCGGCGTCGGCGAAGACGCCCTTGTCGACGGAGCCGCTGACCAGGCCGTACAGCTTGGCGGCCGTGCCCTTGTCCATCCGGCCCTTGCTGACGGCCTTCTCGATCTGGGTGTGCACGTAGCCGACGCCCTTGTCGACGCGGCCCTGGTCCAGGTCGGTCATGACGACCGGCACCTGGAGGCGACGGGCGAAGAGCAGGGCGAGCTGGCTGGCCATCAGGCCGGCGCCCACGATGCCGACCTTGGTGACCGGGCGGGCCAGGCCCTTGTCTGGCGCGCCGGCCGGCCGCTTGGCCCGCCGCTGCGCCAGGTCGAACGCGTAGAGGCCGCTGCGCAGCTCCTCGGAGAAGACCAGGTCCGCGAGGGCCTCGTCCTCGGCGGCGGTGCCGGTGGCGAAGTCGGCGTCCTTCGCCGTCTCCAGCAGGTCCAGCGCCTTGTACGCGGCCGGGACCGCGCCGTGCAGCCGCTGGTCGAGGGTCTGCCGGGCGAAGTAGAGCACGCCCGCCCACATGTCCTTGTCGACCTCGGGCCGGGTCACGGTGACCTCGCCCCGGACGACGCCGGCGGCCCACTCCAGGGACCGCTCCAGGAAGTCCGCCGGCTCCAGCAGCACGTCCGCGATGCCCATCTCGGCGGCCTGCTTCGGCTTGAGCATCTTGTTCTGCATCAGCGGGTTCTGGATGATCACCTGGGTCGCCGCCGGGATGCCGATCAGGTTCGGCAGCAGCTGCGTGCCGCCCCAACCGGGGACCAGGCCGAGGAAGACCTCGGGCAGCGCCAGTGCCGCCACCCCACCGGAGAGCGTCCGGTAGTGGCAGTGCAGCGCCAGCTCCAGGCCGCCGCCCATCGCCGCGCCGTTGACGAAGGCGAAGGTCGGGACCTCGCTGTCCTTGAGCCGGGCGAAGACCCGGTGGCCGAGCCGCCCGATCTCCAGCGCCTGCTCGCGGTCGGCGAGCTGCGGGAGGCTGGTGATGTCCGCGCCCACGCAGAAGACGTACGGCTTGCCGGTGACCGCCACGAACGCCGGGTTCGCGGCCAGGGCGGCGGTGATCGCCTCGTCCAGGCTGGTCAGGCCGCCCGGGCCGAAGCTGTTGGGCTTGGTGTGGTCGAAGCCGTTGTCCAGGGTGATCAGGGCGGCCGGCCGGTCCAGCCCCGGTACGTTCACCTGGCGCAGCAGCGCCCGGGTGACGACCTCGTTCGGTGCGGCGAGCGCGCTCACTTGTCTCCACCCTCCCAGTGCGGGTTCTCCCAGATGACCGTGCCGCCCATGCCGATGCCGATGCACATGGCGGTGACGCCGTAGCGGACCTCGGGGTGCTCGGCGAACTGCCGGGCGAGCTGGGTCATCAGCCGCACGCCCGAGGAGGCGAGCGGGTGGCCGATGGCGATCGCGCCGCCCCATGGGTTGACCCGCGGGTCGTCGTCGGCGATGCCGAAGTGGTCGAGGAAGGCGAGCACCTGCACGGCGAACGCCTCGTTCAGCTCGAACAGGCCGATGTCGTCGATGGTCAGGCCGGCGAGGCGCAGCGCCTTCTCGGTCGACGGGATCGGGCCGACGCCCATCACCTCGGGCTCGACGCCGACGAAGCCGAACGACACCAGCCGCATGGCGACCGGCAGGCCCAGCTCGCGGGCGACGTCCTCGGAGGCGAGCAGGCTGGCGGTGGCGCCGTCGTTCAGGCCGGCCGCGTTGCCGGCGGTGACCTTGCCGTGCGGGCGGAACGGGGTCTTCAGGGTGGCGAGCTTCTCCAGCGAGGTGTCGCGGGGGGCCTCGTCGACCGTGGCCATGCCCCAGGCGTTCTCCTCGTCGCGGACCGCCACGGACACCAGGTCGTCCTGGAGCTTGCCGTTGGCGTACGCCTTGGCGGTCTTCTGCTGCGAGGCGAGCGCGAAGGCGTCGGTGCGCGCCTTGGTGATGTGCGGGACCCGGTCGTGCAGGTTCTCCGCGGTCGCGCCCATGACCAGCGCGGACGGGTCGACGAGCTTCTCGGCGACGATCCGCGGGTTGGGGTCGACGCCCTCGCCCATCGGGTGGCGGCCCATGTGCTCGACGCCGCCGGCGATCGCGACGTCGTAGGCGCCCATGGCGATGCCGCTGGCGACGGTGGTCACCGCGGTCATGGCGCCGGCGCACATCCGGTCGATCGCGAAGCCGGGGACGGTCTTGGGCAGGCCCGCCAGCAGGGCGGCGGTCCGGCCGATGGTCAGGCCCTGGTCGCCGATCTGGGTGGTGGCGGCGATCGCGACCTCCTCGACCCGCTCCGGCGGCAGCTGCGGGTTACGGCGCAGCAGCTCGCGGATGCAGCGGATCACCAGGTCGTCGGCGCGGGTGTTGGCGTACATGCCACCCGCCTTGCCGAACGGGGTACGGACGCCGTCGACGAAGACGACATCCCGAACTTCACGGGGCACTTGAGCCTCCTCTTCGACCTGATCCGGCCTCCGTGCCGGCAGGCGGCACTACGGACCGGACGAAGGTCGCCGGCACGGGCGTGTTCCTCCGGATGCTACTCGCCAGTAACCAGCACTGGCACCCGCCCCCGTGTGGCCCACCCCACACCGCCGGTTCAAGGCGCGGGGGGCGGATCGGTGAGGGCCTCCGTGAGGGCGGGAAGGAGCAGGGCGATCTGCCACTCGCGGGCGTTGAAGCCCCGGAGGGTCTCCGCGACGGCCGCCTCCGTGACCTCCTCCGGGGGCACCCACGCCAGCCGGCGGATTGAGTCGGGAGCGATCAGGTTCTCCGGCGGCAGCTGGTGCGCGCCGGCGATCCGGACCACCACCTCCCGGCAGCGGGCCAGCCGGGCCGCCGCCACCGGGTCCCGTTCCGCCCAGCGGTGCGGCGGCGGGGGACCCTCGACCGTCGGGGCGACCGGCAGCGCGTCCTCGGGCAGCTGCCGCGCGTCGTCGAGCGCGGCGAGCCAGGTGCGCGCCAGCCGGCGCACCGAGCGGCCACCGAAGCCGGGCAGGGTCAGCAGGGTCTTCTCGTCCCTCGGATCCAGCTCCGCCGCCGCGACGATGGCCGAGTCCGGCAGCACCCGCCCCGGGGCGGCGTCCCGCCGCGCGGCGATCTGGTCCCGCGCGTACCAGAGGGAACGGACGCGGGCCTGGGCCCGCGCGCCGCGCACCCGGTGGATGCCGGACGTGCGGCGCCACGGCTCGGCCCGCACCTTCGGCGGCCGGGCGCCGGTGCGCACCAGCGCGGCGAACTCCTCCGCCGCCCACGCGGACTTGCCCTGCCGGGCCAGCTCCTCGTCGAGCGCGTCGCGCAGGTCGACCAGCATCTCCACGTCGAGCGCGGCGTAGGTCAGCCAGGACTCCGGCAGCGGGCGGCTCGACCAGTCGGCCGCCGAGTGGTGCTTCTCCAGGCTGTAGCCGAGCAGCTGCTCGGTCAGCGCGGCCAGGCCGACCCGCTCGAATCCGGCCAGCCGGGCGGCCAGTTCGGTGTCGAACAGCCGGCGGGGCCGCAGCCCCAGCTCGGCCAGGCAGTGCAGGTCCTGGCTGGCGGCGTGCAGCACCCACTCGGCCTCGCCGATCACCGTGTCGAGGGCGCTCAGGTCGGGCAGCGGCAGCGGGTCGATCAGCGCCGTGCCGGAACCGGCCCGGCGCAGCTGCACCAGGTAGGCCCGCTGGCTGTAGCGGTAGCCGGAGGCGCGTTCGGCGTCGAGGGCGACGGGGCCGGTGCCTGCGGCGAAGCGGGCCACGACGTCGTCCAGCTCGCCGGGCGTGGCCGCCGGCTGGGGTGTGCCCTCGCGCGGGGCGGTCAGCGGAACGGGCCCGTCGGCGGTCTGTTCGGTCCCCGCGGCCTCCGGCTCCGGTCGGGCCGACGGCGGGTGGTGCGCATCGTTTCCCGTACGGCTTTCGGCGGGCCGACGGCGCAGGGGTGGTTCGTCGGTCACCTGACAACCCTAGTGCGCGACGCGACGCGGTGGGTGAAGCCGGTCCGGTGTGTGTTGCCGGGCGACCGCCGGATGCCCTTCCGGAGGCCGGACATAGGGGAAGACAAAGCCCGTTGACGCAGGTACGGTCCATCGGGCCGTTGCGCGGGTACGGCATCATCAGGGTCCCGCGTGCGGAGCGGGGCGTCTACGGGGAGGGCAAGGCGATCATGACTGGCTACGGGTCGGCGGACAAGGGCCCGGCGGGACCGGGTGACGGCGGGTTCCCGCCGGGGACGGCCCGCCCCGGGCCACTGCCACCCCGGATCGAGCCGGTCGGCTCCGCGTACCTGCCGCCGGGCGCCCCCGGGCA
>NZ_WAAS01000360.1:0-5427 GCF_008806585.1 Micromonospora sp. AMSO12t | reverse complement strand
CCGTCGACCCCGTCCCCCGCCGTGGCCGACCCGGGCGACTGGCGGACCGTCGCCGGCACCGGGATCACCACGGGGCCGACCGAGGGCGTCGGGAGGAACGGGGTGCTGCCGTCCGGCAGGGCCGTGCTGCCGACGGTGGCGGAGCCGGTGCTGATCGCGGCGAGGATGGGCATCGACGCGGTGCCGGCGAGCAGTGCCACCGTGAACAGGTAGCCCCGGGACGGCCCGCCCGAGCCGGGGGCCCGGTGCGCCCCGACCAGCCGGCGGTAGCCGCCGGCCCGGTGCCGGCCGAGGAGGGGAACGGTGGGATCTGGGCCTGGCTCGGACACCACACACCCCTTTTCGTCGACTCCGGCGGTGGACGGGCCGGTACGGCGACCGGCCCGAGCGCCCGGGGCACCGCCCGGACACGAGGAAGCGGCAAACCGCCCCGACGCGGACGATCCCGCGCCAATCAGCCTGGACCAGTGACGGTCGGTCGGCCAACCCTGTACAGCGTGTCGACACGCGTATCTGGCCGAACGGTGACGAACCATCGCCGGATCGGCCGCGCGTCGATGCAACGGACACCGGGCGCGCCGTGCGACGAAGCGGGCCACCGCGATCGGCCGGGACGGGCGCACTGTGGGCGCGCTCACGTGTGATGCGAATATGGACCACGACGGCAACGCAGCCACGACCTCCGCGCACCCTCGCGGCAGGCGCGGCTGGGCGCCGGCGCTCCCGATCCGGGTTCGGCCAGAATCCGGCTCACGCCGCGCGGCAACCCCCACCGGGGCTAGGCGCGGCCGCCAGGAACCCGTCCGGCACCAGCCGGGCAGGCGCACGAGTTGCGCGGCCGGGTGACCCCCCGGTGCCGACGCAGACAGACAGGGAGAGACGGATGGCAAAGGGCGACCCCGGGGTCTCCAGTCGCGGCCGACGGGCCGCACCCCGGTCCAAGAAGGGTGCGACCGGCGACCCGCAGCTGGTGCAGCTGCTCACCCCGGAGGGTGAGCGGATCGAGAGCGCGACCGGCCCGGACGGGACCGAGTACCGCGTCGACTTCACCGACGAGGAGTACCGCGGGCTCTACCGCGACCTCGTGCTGGTCCGCAAGCTCGACGCCGAGGCCACCGCGTTGCAGCGCCAGGGCGAGCTGGGCCTGTGGGCCAGCCTGCTGGGCCAGGAGGCCGCGCAGGTGGGCTCGGGACGCGCGCTGCGTACGCAGGACATGGCCTTCCCGACCTACCGGGAGCACGGCGTCCTCTACTGCCGGGGCATCGACCCGATCATGCCGCTCGGCCTGTTCCGGGGCGTCGACCAGGGCGGCTGGGACCCGAACGAGTTCAAGTTCAACATGTACACGATCGTGATCGGGGCGCAGACCCTGCACGCGACCGGCTACGCCATGGGCGTCCACATGGACGGCAAGACCGGCACCGAGGACGGCGAGGCGGTGATCGCCTACTTCGGCGACGGCGCCACCAGCCAGGGCGACGTCAACGAGGCGTTCGTCTGGGCCAGCGTCTTCAACGCCCCGCTGGTGTTCTTCTGCCAGAACAACCAGTACGCCATCTCCGAGCCGCTGGAGCGCCAGACCCGCGTGCCGCTCTACCAGCGGGCCGGCGGTTTCGGCTTCCCCGGTGTCCGGGTGGACGGCAACGACGTGCTCGCGTCGTACGCGGTGACCCGGCACGCGCTGGACAACGCCCGGCTCGGCCAGGGCCCCAGCCTGATCGAGGCCTACACCTACCGGATGGGCGCGCACACCACCTCCGACGACCCGACCCGTTACCGGATCGCCAGCGAGGTCGAGGCCTGGCAGGCGAAGGACCCGATCGCCCGGATGAAGGCGTTCCTGGAGAAGCAGCAGATCGCCGACGCGGACTTCTTCGCGGCCGTTGACGAGCAGGCCCGCACCGAGTCGGTGCACCTGCGCGAGCGGGTGCTCGCCATGCCCAACCCCGAGCCGGTGACGATGTTCGACCACGTCTACCCCAACGGGTCCCCCGAGCTCGACGAGCAGCGGGCGCAGTTCACGAAGTACATGGAGTCGTTCGAGGGGAGCGCCCACTGATGGCCACGGAGACGCTCACCCTAGGCAAGGCCCTCAACACGGGCCTGCGCAGGGCCCTGGAGAACGACCCGAAGGTCGTCATCATGGGCGAGGACGTCGGCAAGCTCGGCGGCGTCTTCCGGATCACCGACGGCCTCCAGAAGGACTTCGGCGACCAGCGGGTGATCGACACCCCGCTCGCCGAGTCCGGCATCATCGGCACCGCGGTGGGCCTGGCCATCCGGGGCTTCCGGCCGGTCTGCGAGATCCAGTTCGACGGCTTCGTCTACCCCGCGTACGACCAGATCGTGTCGCAGGTGGCGAAGATGCACTACCGCTCGCAGGGCAAGGTGCGGATCCCGATGGTCATCCGGATCCCGTTCGGCGGCGGCATCGGCGCGGTCGAGCACCACTCGGAGTCGCCGGAGGCGTACTTCGCCCACACCGCCGGCCTGAAGGTGGTGTCCTGCGCCAACCCGCAGGACGCGTACACGATGATCCAGCAGGCCGTCGCCTCGGACGACCCGATCGTCTTCCTGGAGCCGAAGCGGCGCTACTGGGAGAAGGGCCCCGTCGAGCTGGACGGCCCGCTGTCGGGGGCGTACCCGCTGCACTCGTCCCGGGTCGTCCGGCCCGGCACGGACGCCACGGTGCTGGCGTACGGGCCGATGGTGCGGACCTGCCTGGACGCGGCGACCGCCGCCGCCGAGGACGGCCGGGAGCTGGAGGTCATCGACCTGCGCTCGCTCTCCCCGCTGGACCTGACCGCCGCGTACGAGTCGGTGAAGCGCACCGGCCGCTGCGTGGTCGTGCACGAGGCCCCGGGCAACCTGGGCCTGGGCTCGGAGATCGCGGCCCGGATCACCGAGGAGTGCTTCTACTCCCTGGAGTCCCCGGTGCTGCGGGTGACCGGCTTCGACACCCCCTACCCGGCCTCCCGGGTGGAGGAGGAGTACCTGCCCGACCTCGACCGGGTGCTCGACGCCGTCGACCGCACCTTCGGCTGGTGAGCGGCATGTCACGGATCAAGGAGTTCAACCTTCCCGACCTGGGCGAGGGACTGACCGAGGGCGAGATCCTCGCGTGGCTCGTCAAGGTCGGCGACGTCATCGAGCTGAACCAGCCGATCGTCGAGGTGGAGACGGCCAAGGCGGCCGTCGAGATCCCGGCGAAGTGGGCCGGCCAGGTGCAGGCGATCTTCCACCCGGAGGGGAGCACGGTCGAGGTCGGCACGCCGATCATCGCGATCGACACCGACCCGGGCGCCGGCCCGATCGAGGCGTCGACGACCGGCGCCCCGGACGCGGCCCTGCCCACCCCGTCGGCGGCGTCGCTGGCCGCGGTCCAGGTGGCGCCGGCAGAGGGCGCGGTCGAGCCGGGCCTGATCGGCGGTCCCGCCCCGGGCGGCCGTACCGCCGTGCTGGTCGGCTACGGCCCGCGCACCACGGCGGCCAAGCGCCGCCCGCGCAAGGGTGGCACCCCGCTGCCGGCCCAGGCGGCCGCACCGGCCGCACCCGTCGCGCCGGCTGCCCCGGTCGTTCCGGCCCCGCCGGCGCCGCCCGCCCCGGTGGCGACCGCGCCGTCGAACGGTCACGGCCCGGCCGGCGGGCCGGTGCTGGCCAAGCCGCCGGTACGCAAGCTCGCCAAGGATCTCGGCGTCGACCTGTCCGCGCTGACCGGGTCGGGGCCGCTGGGCTCGATCACCCGGGAGGACGTACAGCGGGCGGCGAGCGGGGCCACGGCGGCGGCCGAGCCGCTCGCGGTGTCGGCCCCGGCCACGGCGGCCGCGAGCTTCGGCGCGGACCGCGAGCAGCGCATCCCCGTCAAGGGGGTACGCAAGCTCACCGCCGAGAACATGTCCCGCTCGGCGTTCACCGCTCCGCACGTCACGGAGTTCCTCACCGTCGACGTGACCCGGGCGATGAAGGCCCTGGACCGGCTCCGCAACCGGCGGGAGTGGCGCGACGTGCGGGTCTCGCCGCTGCTGCTGGTGGCCAAGGCGGTGCTGCTGGCCGTCAAGCGCCACCCGATGGTCAACTCGACCTGGGCCGGCGACGAGATCGTCGTCAAGGACTACGTCAACCTGGGCATCGCGGCGGCCACCGAGCGCGGGCTGATCGTGCCGAACATCAAGGACGCCGGCCGGCTCTCGCTGCGCGAGCTGGCGGACGCGATGACCGGCCTGGTGCAGACGGCCAAGGCCGGGAAGACCTCGCCGGCCGACATGTCCGGCGGCACGCTGACGATCACCAACGTCGGCGTGTTCGGGGTGGACACCGGTACGCCGATCCTGCCCCCGGGCGAGTCGGCGATCCTGGCCTTCGGCGCGGTCCGCGAGATGCCCTGGGTCCACAAGGGCAAGGTCCGGCCGCGTCAGGTCACCACGCTGGGCCTCTCCTTCGACCACCGGATCATCGACGGTGAGCTGGGCTCGAAGTTCCTGCGCGACATCGGGGAGTTCCTGGCCGACCCGGAGGCGGCGCTGCTCGCCTGGACCTGACGGTCCTGACGCCAGCCGAACGGCCGGTGTGCGACGGGTTGACGCCCGGCACACCGGCCGTGTCCTTTTGTGGCGCGCGCACGTCCGGCACCGGCCGCCTCTAGAGACAGAGGATTGCGTGGGTCACAGGCCCCCCTCACCTTCGATTGTTCGGCCCGTGTCCCAGCTCACCTAACAATCGATGGAAGTTGCGCCCGTCTTGGGGTTCAATGGAAGACATCAAGGGGCTGACAACCGAATAGCCAGGAGGAGAGACCCATGAGCATGATCGAGCGAATCCGCAACCGCCGCGACGCCAACCGCCGCGCCCGTGCCATCGAGCACGCGCTGCGCTCCGCCAACTCGCCCGCGGTCCGCGAAGAGATCCTCGCCATCGCCCAGCGTCACATGAGCTGACGCCCGGAACCTTTCTCACCTCCTCCAGATCGATGACCCGCCCGGTCCGCCCGGGCGGGTCATCGGCGTTTCGCAGCGGCTGACACCGGGATTCCACCTCGCCTCAGCGCCCGGTACGGTGGGCTTCGGTCGTCGCCCGCCGACCCGGAGCAGTCGAGTCGATAGAAGCCGCTCGACACCATCCGGCCACGGGGAGTGACGATCGTGCTCCCCGGTCGCCCTCGGGCGGTCACCGGATACGGTGCGGGGAGCCGGCACGGCCGGTACACCGGCGACGCCGGCCACCCTGCCGAGAAGACCGATCGGCAGTGGCGGCCGACAGGTGATGGAGGAGGCGCACGCATGACGTCCGAGGGCACGCACCACCCCGGCCAGCAGCCGGACGAGGTGTCGCCGGGCGCCGGCGGACCGGCGCCGTACGGCGACCGCCCGGCACAGCAGGACAACAGTTACGGCGCCGGCGCCCCCGATCTGGGCTGGGCACCCCCGCCCC
>NZ_WAAS01000359.1:0-5490 GCF_008806585.1 Micromonospora sp. AMSO12t | reverse complement strand
GGATGCGGGGGTGCGGCGGGTTCCGGCGTCGCGGCGGGACCAGTCGGAGGTCGCCGCGGTGACGGCGGCGTTGGGGCAGTTGTGGGTGGCGGGTGTGCCGGTCGACTGGGCTGCCTACCACGGTCAGACCGGCGCCCGGCCGCACGCGGTCGACCTGCCCACGTACGCCTTCGACCATCGACGTTACTGGATCAATGCCGCGACGCGGTCCTACCGTCCCCCCGCCGCCCGGCGTACCGCCGCCGACGAGGACTTCTGGCGGGCGATCGAGGCGGAGGACCTGACGACCCTCGCCGAGAGCCTGGCCGTCGACGCCGACGCCCCGCTCGCGGACGTGCTGCCGGCGCTGTCCACCTGGCGACGCCGCCGGGACGCCGAAGCGGCCCTCGACTCCTGGCGCTACCGGGTGGCCTGGCAGCCGCTCGCGGACGACGCCGCCCGCGCCGAGGCGACCGACTTCCTGCTCGTCGTACCGGCCGACGCCGATGCGGCCGTGACGGACTGGGCCGCCGCCCTCGGCGCCGCAGGCGGGCGGATCGTCGAGGTCGACGCCGCGTGCGACCGCAAGCGGCTCGCCCACGACCTCGCCGAGGCGTCGGCCGGCCGCGACGGGGACGTGCTGCCCGTACTCTCCCTGCTCGCCCTCGACACCAGGCCGTACGCCGGGGCCGCCTCCGTGCCGACGGGCCTCGCCGGCACGGTCGCGCTCGCGCAGGCCCTCGGGGACGCCGGGATCACCGCCCGGCTCTGGATCGTCACCCGCGGCGCGGTCTCCGTCGGGTCCCGGGACCGGCACGTCGACCCCGTGCAGGCCATGGCGTGGGGCTTCGGCAGCGTGCTGCGCGCCGAGCACCCGCACCGGTGGGGCGGGCTCGTCGACGTCCCCGAGCAGCCCGACCACGGCGTCGTGCGCATGCTCCGGACGCTGATCGCCGGCACCGGTCAGGAGGACGAGGTCGCCCTCCGCGGCACCGGCGGCCACGCCCGCCGGCTCGTTCGTGCGACGTACGGCGACACCGGTGCGCGCCGTTCCTGGACGCCGCGCGGCACGGTGCTGATCACCGGCGGCACCGGGGCGCTCGGGGGACACGTCGCCCGCACGCTGGCCGCCGAAGGAGCCGAACACCTCCTGCTGGTCAGCCGGCGGGGTGGCGAGGCGCCCGGCGCGACCGCCCTCGCCGAGGAACTCGCCGGGCTCGGCACCCGGGTCACCCTCGCGTCCTGCGACGTGGCCGACCGGGCCGCGCTCGCGGCGCTGCTCGACTCGATCCCCGCCGAGCTTCCGCTGAGCGCCGTCGTGCACACCGCCGCCGCCCTCGACGACAACGTCGTCGACGCCGTCAGCGTCGACCAGCTGGCCACCGCCCTGCGGGCGAAGGTCGACGCCGCGCGCAACCTGGACGAGCTGACCCGGGGCACCGACCTCTCCGCCTTCGTCCTCTTCTCCTCCCTCGCCGGCCTCATGGGCGCCGCCGGGCAGACCACCTACGCGCCGGGCAACGCCTTCCTCGACGCACTGGCGCAGCAGCGTCGCGCGGAGGGGCTGCCGGCGACCTCGCTCGCCTGGGGCCTCTGGGCCGACGGCGGGGTGAGCGCCGGTGAGTTCGAGCAGCGGCTGAGCCGCACCGGCTTCGGCGCGATGGCACCGGAGACGGCCGTACGCGCCCTCACCCGGGCGCTGGACCGCGACGAGACGTACCTCGTGGTGGCCGACATCGACTGGGCCCAGGTTGCCGCCGCCGGCGGTCGGCGCCCGCACCCGCTGGTCCGCGACCTGCTGGCCGAGGCCGGCGCGGCGGGGGCGGCCGACGCCCCCGTGCCGGCGGCCGACCTGCGCCTCCGCCTGGCGGGAATGTCCGGTGCGGAGCAGCTGCGCGCCCTCGGCGAACTCGTGCGTGCCGAGGTCGCGGCCGTCCTGGGCCACGAGTCCGCCGAGCGGGTGGCGCCCGACCGGGCCTTCCAGGACCTCGGCTTCACGTCGCTGGCGGCGGTCGAGCTGCGCAACCGGCTCGACGCCGCGACCGGCCTCGCGCTGCCGACCACGCTCGCCTTCGACTACCCGAACTCGGCGGCCCTGGCCGGCCACATCCACGCCGAACTGCTCGGCGGGCAGGCGCTGCCCGTCCCTGCCGCCACCGGCCCCGTCGTGGGCGACGACCCGATCGTCATCGTCGGCATGGGCTGCCGTTTCCCGGCCGGAGCCGAGTCCCCGGAGGGGCTCTGGGACCTGCTGACGGCCGGCGCCGACGCGATGTCGGGCTTCCCGACCAACCGGCACTGGGACCTGGAGTCCCTGGCCGGCACCGACTCCTACGTCTCGCGCGGGGCCTTCCTGGCCGACGCGGGTGGCTTCGACGCGGAGTTCTTCGGCATCTCGCCGCGCGAGGCGCTGGCCATGGACCCGCAGCAGCGGCTGCTGCTGGAGGTCGCCTGGGAGGCGTTCGAGGACGCCCGGATCGAGCCCCTCGCGCTGCGCGGCGACCGGGTCGGGGTGTTCGCCGGCACGAACGGGCAGGACTACGAGACCGTCGTACGCCAGGCCGGGGAGGCGCTCGCCGGATTCGGCGCGACCGGCGCCTCCGCGAGCGTGTTGTCGGGCCGGGTGGCGTACTCGTTCGGTTTCGAGGGCCCGGCGGTGACGGTGGACACGGCGTGTTCGTCGTCGCTGGTGGCGTTGCACCTGGCGGCGCAGGCGCTGCGGTCCGGCGAGTGCGACCTGGCCCTGGCCGGCGGCGTCACCGTGATGGCCACCCCGGGTGCCTTCATCGAGTTCTCCCGCCAGGGCGGGCTGTCGGCGGACGGCCGCTGCAAGGCCTTCGCCGAGTCGGCGGACGGCACCGCGTGGGGCGAGGGCGTCGGCGTGCTCGTGGTGCAGCGCCTGTCGGACGCGCAACGCGACGGGCGTCGCATCCTGGCGGTGGTACGCGGTTCGGCGGTGAATCAGGATGGTGCGTCGAACGGGTTGACGGCGCCGAATGGTCCGTCGCAGCAGCGGGTGATCCGTCAGGCGTTGGCGTCTGCGGGTTTGTCGGCGGTTGATGTGGATGTGGTGGAGGCGCACGGTACGGGTACGTCGTTGGGTGATCCGATTGAGGCTCAGGCGTTGTTGGCGACGTATGGGCAGGGTCGGGATGTGCCGTTGTTGTTGGGGTCGGTGAAGTCGAACATCGGTCACACGCAGGCGGCTGCGGGGGTGGCCGGGATCATCAAGATGATCTTGGCGATGCGGCATGGGATGGTGCCGGCGACGTTGCACGTGGATGCGCCGTCGTCGCATGTGGACTGGGCGTCGGGTGCGGTGGAGTTGGTGACGGCGTCGCGTGAGTGGCCGGGGGTGGGGCGTCCTCGGCGGGCGGGTGTGTCGTCGTTCGGTATCTCCGGCACGAACGCGCACGTGATCATCGAGCAGCCGGAGCCGGAGCCGGAGCCGGCGTCCGCTCAGGTCGCGCCGGTCGCGCCGGTCGCGCCGGTCGCGCCGGTCGGGGTGCCGGTGCCGTGGGTGGTGTCGGGCCGTTCGGAGCGGGGTCTGGCGGGTCAGGCGGCGCGGTTGGCGTCGTTCGTGCGGGACCGGTCCGATCTTGCGGTGGCGGATGTGTCGTGGTCGTTGGCGACCACCCGGGCGGCGTTGGAGCACCGGGCAGTGGTGTGGGGTTCGGACGTGGACGAGCTGGCGGCGGGCCTCGCGACGGTGGCCGAGGGCCGGGTCTCGGGTGTGGTGTCGGCGGGCCGCCGGGCGGTGTTGTTCACGGGTCAGGGCTCGCAGCGCGTGGGCATGGGTCGCGAGCTGTACGACGCGTTCCCGGTCTTTGCGGCGTCGTTCGACGAGGTGTGCGCGCGTTTCGACGGCTTGTTGCCGCGTTCGCTGGGCGAGGTGGTGTTCGCCGAGCCGGGTACCGCCGATGGGGCTCTGTTGGATCAGACCGTCTTTGCGCAGGCGGGGTTGTTCGCGGTCGAGGTGGCGTTGTGGGAGTTGTTGTCGTCGTGGGGTGTGCGGGCGGACTTCCTGGCGGGTCACTCGATCGGTGAGGTGACGGCGGCGTACGTGTCGGGGATGTTGTCGCTGGCGGATGCGTGCGCGCTGGTGGCGGCGCGGGGTCGGTTGATGCAGGCGCTGCCGGCCGGCGGTGTGATGGCGGCGGTCGGCGCGTCGGAGGAGGCTGTCGCCGAGCTGATCGGCGCGTTGGGTGCGGCCGTGGACGTCGCGGCGGTCAACGGTCCCGCGTCGGTGGTGGTCTCGGGTGCCGCCGGCGAGGTGGCCCCGGTGGTGGCGGCCTGCCGTGAGCGGGGTTGGCGGACGAAGGACCTGGCGGTCAGTCACGCGTTCCACTCGCGCCTGATGGAGCCGATGCTCGACGAGTTCGCGTCGGTGGTGGCGGGGCTGGAGTGGCGGTCGCCGCGGGTGCCGATCGTGTCGAACGTGACCGGCGCGGTGGCGGACGCCGCAGAGATCACCGATCCCGGCTACTGGGTGCGGCACGTGCGGCAGCCGGTCCGCTTCGCCGACGGTGTGGCGGCGCTGCGGGCGCAGGGGGTGGACACCTTCCTGGAGGTCGGCCCCGACGCGGTCCTCACCGCCATGGCCGCCGAGGCGGACACTGCCGACGAGGTGCGGTACGTCGCCACGCTGCGCCGCAGCCAGCCCGACGTCACCACCCTCACCAATGCCGTCGGGCAGCTCTGGGCCGCCGGCGTGGCCGTCGACTGGGCGGCGTACCTCGGCCAGACCGGCGCCCGGCCGCGCGCGGTGGAACTGCCCACCTACGCCTTCGACCGGCAGCGCTACTGGCTGGAGGACCCCCAGCCCGGCTCGGCTCCGGAGCGGGCCGGCGCCCCGTCCGACGAGCAGTTCTGGGCGGCGGTCGAGTCCGGGGACCTCGGCGTGCTGGGCGAGGAGCTCGCCGTGGGCGCGGACGAGCCGTCCACGGCGCTGCTGCCCAAGCTCGCCCGGTGGCGGCGGGCGACGCAGCAGCGGGCCGTCGTCGACTCCTGGCGGTACCGGGCGACGTGGCGTACGGCCGCCGTGCCGGACTCCGCGACGTTGGCGGGGACCTGGCTGCTGCTGATGGCACCCGGGCAGGAGGACCACCCGGTGGCCGCGGCGCTGGCCGCCCGGGCCGACCGGGCGGTCCCGGTGCTGGTCCCGGCCGGCGCCGACCGCGACCGGGTGGCGCGGCTGCTGCGGGAGGCGATGGGCTCCGACGCCCGGGACGCCGACGTGGTGTCCCTGCTGTCGCTGGCCGAGCCGCGGGAGGCGTCCCCGGTTCCGGCCGCCGCCGAGGTGTCGACGGCGCTGGCCGTGGTGCAGGCGCTGACCGACGTCGGTGGGTCGGGCCGGCTGTGGTGGCTGACGCGTGGGGCGGTGTCGGTCGGCGGCTCGGACGAGCTGGCGGATGTCGCGGGTGCTGCGGTGTGGGGTTTGGGTCGGGTGGTGGGTTTGGAGGTGCCGTTGCGGTGGGGTGGTTTGGTGGATTTGCCGGGGTTGTTGGATGG
>NZ_WAAS01000358.1:0-5492 GCF_008806585.1 Micromonospora sp. AMSO12t | reverse complement strand
GGGCGAGGGTGAGGTCGAGGACGGTCGCCGGGTCGGTCAGGCGCTCGCCGTACAGCTCGCGGAGCTTGCCCATCCGGTAGCGGACGGTCTGCGCGTGCACGAACAGGTCGGCGGCCACGTCGTCGCGCCGGCCCTGGTGCAGCAGCCAGGAGCGCAGGGTCTCGGCGAGCCGGTCGGCGGTGCCGGGCGGCAGCGACGCGAGCGGCGCCAGGACCCGGGCGCGCAGGTCGGCGAGCCCTTCCGGGTCGGTGCTCAGCACCAGCTCGGCCAGGTGCTCCTCGGTGTCCAGCGCCGGCCCGTCGTCGGCCGGACGCAGGCCGAGCGACAGGGCCCGGACCGCCCGCTGGTAGGAGGAGGCGACCAGGGCCCAGGGCCGGGCGGGGCCGAGCAGGGCGCGGCGGCCGTGCAGCACCCGGGCGAGCTGCCGCCGCCGCTCACCGTGCGTGTCGGGCACCAGCAGCACCGCCAGGTCCTCGCCCGCTCCGCCCGCCGGGAGGTCGTCGCCGCTCTCCAGGGTGTGCGGGTGCAGCCGGGCGAGCGCCGCGCGGAGGTTGGCCCGGGGCAGCAGGACGACGGTGAGGGTCTGCGGCGGCGGCCAGTCGGCCCGCTCGGCGCTGCGCAGCAGCGCCTCCTCGGGCTCCCCGGCGAGCAGCCGCTGGGTGAGCCGCTCCAGGTTGCGTCGCCGGGCCCGGCCGGCGCTGGCCAGCTCGTCGGCGTGCCCGGCCACACTGGCGGCGGAGAGCTCGTCGATGTACGCGAACATCAGCTCGGCGAACTCGGCGACGGTGGCGGCGGACGACCCGCCCTGCACGGTGGTGGTGGACATCTCCCGCCAGGAGACGCGGGCGCCGACGCGGTACGCGGCGAGCAGGGCGTCCATGCTCCGGCCGGAGCGCGCCTCGCCGCTGCCGAGGGCGTACGCGGCCTCCAGTGCGCCGACCAGCGGGGTGCTCGGGTCGCCGCCGTGGGAACGGCCGATGAGCTGGAGGAACGTGCCGAGCGCGATCTGCACCGCAGTCTCGATCTTCTCGCGCATCTGACCGGTCAGGGCGCCGGAGTAGCTGGGCACCTCGGCGGTGATGGCGGTCACCGTGCGCTCGGCGAGCAGGGGCAGCCGGTCGTGCAGCGCGCCGGCCACCCGGACGTCCAACTCGAGGCGGGCCGCGCGCCGCGTGGCCTCCGAGCGTTCGGACACGTTTGTTCCCTCCGCACAAAAAGCCTCGTCCGGTTCACCTTCGCAGGTCAAGATTTTATGCCATTCTGCCGCGACCATCGAATCATGACCACCACCGTCCCGAACCCCTCCGGGAAGGCGGCCCTGCGGGGCCGGATCCTTCGGCTGGCCGCGTCGGTCACCACCCCGCTGCTGCCCGACGACTACCTCGACCTGGTCGCCCCGCTGCGCTCCGGCGCCGACCTGCGCGGCCGGATCCTCGCCGTGCGGCCCGAGACCGCCGACGCGGCGACGCTGGTGATCCGGCCCGGCCGCGACTGGCGCGGGCACACCCCCGGGCAGTACGTCCGCCTCGGCGTCGACGTCGACGGCGTACGCCAGTGGCGGGCCTACTCGGTCACCTCGCCCCCCGCGCGCCGGGGCGGGCCGATCTCGGTCACCGTGAAGGCCATCCCCGACGGGGTCGTCAGCAACCATCTCGTCCGGCGGACCCGGCCCGGGACGCTGGTGCAGCTCGACCAGGCCCAGGGCGACTTCGTGCTGCCGGGCCGGCCGCCGGCCCGGGTGCTCTTCGTGACCGCGGGCAGCGGCGTCACCCCCGTGATGGGGATGCTGCGCGCCGGCGTGGCGGGCGACGCCGACGTCGTCGTGGTGCACTCGGCGCCGACCCCCGCCGACGTGATCTTCGGCGCCGAGCTGCGGGACCTGGCCGCGCGGGGCGCGATCCGGCTGGTGGAGCGGCACACCGACGCCGACGGGCTGCTCACCGTGGCCGACCTCGACCGCCTCGTGCCCGACCACCTCGACCGGGAGACCTGGGCCTGCGGCCCGCTCGGCCTGCTCGACGCCCTCGAGGAGCACTGGACGGCCGGGGGGCGCGGCGACCGGCTGCACACCGAGCGGTTCCGGCCGACCGTCATCTCGCCCGGCGAGGGCGGCACCGTCACCTTCGCCCGCTCGGGCGTCACCGTCGACGCCGACGGCGCCACCCCGCTGCTCGACGCCGGCGAGAACGCCGGGGTGCTGATGCCCTCGGGCTGCCGGATGGGCATCTGCTTCGGCTGCGTCCTGCCGCTGCGCCAGGGCGCGGTCCGGGACCTGCGCAACGGGGAACTGACCACGGCGGTGCCCGGCGACGGCGTCCGCATCCAGACCTGCGTGTCGGCGGCGGCCGGCCCCTGCGACATCGACCACTGACCGGAGTACCTGACGTGACCGTGATCCAGAACAAGCCCGACAACCCGATCGCCCACCTCACCGCCGAGGACATCGAGACCATCGGCAGGGAACTCGACGCGATCCGCGCCCGGGTGGTCGCCGACCGGGGCGAGCGGGACGCTGCGTACATCCGCCGGGTCATCTCGACGCAGCGCAAGCTGGAACTGGGCAGCCGGGTCGTGCTGCTGTTCTCCCTCTTCCCGCCCGCCTGGATCGTGGGCACGGCCGGCCTGACCGCGGCCAAGATCCTGGAGAACATGGAGGTCGGCCACAACGTCCTGCACGGCCAGTGGGACTGGATGCGCGACCCGAAGATCCACTCCACCACCTGGGAGTGGGACCACGTCTCGCCCGCCGACCAGTGGAAGCACTCGCACAACGAGCTGCACCACACGTACACGAACGTCCTCGGCAAGGACAACGACCTCGGCTACGGCATCATGCGCGTCGACGAGGACCAGCGGTGGCACCCGTTCCACCTGGGGCAGCCGCTGTGGAACTTCATCAACGCCTGCTTCTTCGAGTACGGCATCGCCGCGTACGACCTGGAGCTGGGGCGCAACCTGCGCAAGGGCCGGCACAAGAAGCCGGAGTTCCGGGCCCGGGCCCGCGCGGTGGGCCGCAAGATCCGCCGGCAGGTGCTCAAGGACTACGTGCTGCACCCGCTGCTGTCCGGGCCCTCGTTCCTGCACACGCTGGCCGCCACCTTCACCGCCAACCTTCTGCGCAACCTGTGGAGCCACTCGGTGATCATGTGCGGGCACTTCCCGGAGGGCGTGGAGACCTTCTCCCGGCGCTCGATCGAGGGCGAGACCCGCGGCGAGTGGTATCTGCGCCAGATGCTCGGCTCGGCCAACATCAGCGGCAGCCGGCTGATGCACATCATGACCGGCAACCTGTCGTTCCAGATCGAGCACCACCTCTTCCCGGACCTGCCCAGCAACCGCTACCAGGAGATCGCCCCCGAGGTGCGGGCCCTGTTCGACCGCTACGGGCTGAAGTACACCACCGGCTCGCTGCCCCGGCAGGTCTTCTCCGCGTGGAAGAAGGTCGTCCGGCTGTCGCTGCCGAACCGGAAGGCGCCCCGCCGGGTCGACGACCGCCCCGCGCCGGCGTTCGCCACGTCCGGCGTCTGACCCGCCCCCGACGCCGCCGCCCGCCGCGAAACGCGCTGGGCGGCGGCGCGGCGTCCCCGTACAGTCGGGGCATGGAGATCAGGCATTTCTTCGCCGCCGCGGCCGCGCGAGCTTCGCGCTCGTCGGTCGCCGCCGCCTGACCTCACCATCACCCGCCGGCGACCGGAAACGGTCCGCCGGCTTTCTCGTTCCCGTCGGCCCGCCGGTCCCCGGCGGCGGACCCTTTCCGGTCGTCCCACCCGGAAAGGCCACCACCATGACGTACGACCCGATCAGCCGCACCTTCCTCGACTTCTTCCGCGAGCGCGGCCACGAACTCGTGCCCGACGGCTCCCTGATCCCGCCGCCGGGCGACCCGGTGCTCTTCACCACCTCCGGGATGCACCCCCTGACCCCCTACCTGGAGGGTCGGCCCCACCCGCTGGGCCGGCGGCTGGTGAACGTGCAGCGCTGCCTGCGCACCACCGACCTGGACGAGGTGGGCGACTCCACCCACCTGACCCTGTTCCGGATGCTGGGCTCCTGGTCGCTCGGCGACTACGACCTGCCCCGCAGCGTGCGGTGGGGCTACGAGCTGCTGCGCGACGGCTTCGGCGTGCCGCACGACCGGATGCACGTGACGGTCTTCGGCGGCGACGACCGGGTCGGCCCGGACGAGCCCTCGCTGCGCACGTGGGGTGAGCTGGGCGTGCCCGTGGAGCTGACCGGGGAGGAGAACTGGTGGTCCAACGGCCCGACCGGGCCGTGCGGGCCCGACACCGAGATCTTCGTCTGGACCGGCGACGGCCCGCCTGACGGCACCCCCGGCACCGACGAGCGGTGGATGGAGGTCTGGAACCACGTGGGGATGCGCTACCACCGGCATCCCGACGGCCGGCTGACGCCGCTGCGCCAGCCCAACGTGGACACCGGGATGGGCCTCGAACGGCTGGAGATGGTGCTGCGCGGGCACCGCTCGGTCCACGAGGGCGAGGGCCTCGTGCCGTGGGTTCACGACGTGTCCGACGTGTGGGGCCTGCGCGACGCGTCGCTGCGCCTCGTCGGCGACCACCTGCGCACGGGCGTGGCGATGGTCGGCGACGGCGTACGGCCCTCGAACACCGGCCGCGGCTACGTGCTGCGCCGGCTGTTGCGCCGGACGCTCACCACGCTGTGGCGCGACGACGCGTCCAGGACCCTGTCCGACCTGCCGACCGGGCCGGTACGGCACACCCTCGACGGGTTCCGCCAGTCCGTCGGCGTGGCCGAGGTGCGGGACGTGTTCTCCGTCGAGGAACGGCGGTTCCGGGAGCTGCTGCGACGCGGGCGGCCGGTGGTCTCCCGGCGCCGGTCCCGGGGACCGCTGACCGAGGCGGACTACCGCGATCTGCACGACACTCACGGGCTGCCGCGCGACCTCGTCGACAATCTGCTCGCCGAGGTGGCCTGACCTCCTCGCCCGTTGCCCGTTGCCCGGGGGACAGGTGGCGGCGGCGCTCGCCGCGCCGACGCCGGAGGGGTCGCCGCTGCCGTCCGGGGACTGGGTCGCCGCTGCCGTCCGGGCCCGGGTCGCCGGTCCCGGACGGCAGCGGGAGCTGGCAACTAGCTGGCGTAGGTCTCGAACTCGGCGACCTTCGGCGCGCCGCTCGAACCGGTGATCCTGAAGGTGATCTTGGTCAGGGACGTCGCGGTGAAGGTGATGACGCCCGCCCCGCTGCCGGAGGCCAGGACGGCGCCGGTGCCGTTGTTGACGAGCTGCCAGGACCCGATGCTGCCCTGGGTGCCCGACGGCTCACGGATGACGACCCGGGCGACCCTGGTGGCGGAACCCCACTTGATCGAGATGTCGCCGGTCGCGCCCGACGGCGACCAGTGGGTGCTCAGGCTGCCGTCGCGCACGTTGCCGTAGCTCGTGCCGTCGGCCTTGCTGGAGCCGTCGGAGCCGGCGCCGATGCTGAGGTTGCTCCCGCTGGGCGGGTTCGTCG
>NZ_WAAS01000357.1:0-5501 GCF_008806585.1 Micromonospora sp. AMSO12t | reverse complement strand
CCCGCGCGGTGGCCGCGACCCTGCTCCGGCCCGCCCCGGCCGACGCCTGAGCCCCGGCACCCCGGCACGGGCGGCCCGCCCGAGGGGTCAGGAAGGGGCCATTCCTGTACCGCAGACGTCAGGAAGGCGCCCTTCCTCACACCCGGAAGAAGGCGCGCAGGATGGCGGCGCTCTCCGACTCCAGGATGCCGCCGTAGACCTCCGGCCGGTGGTTGAGCCGGCGGTCGCGCAGCACGTCCCACAGCGACCCGGCGGCCCCGGTCTTGGGCTCCCAGGCGCCGAAGACCACGGTGGACACCCGGGCCAGCACCAGCGCGCCCGCGCACATCGTGCAGGGTTCCAGGGTGACGACCAGGGTGCAGCCGTCGAGCCGCCAGCGGCCGAGCCGTCCGGCGGCCCGGCGCAGCGCCAGCACCTCGGCGTGCGCGGTCGGGTCGCCGGTCAGTTCCCGCTCGTTGCGCCCGATCGCCAGTTCGGCACCGTCCGGCCCGTAGAGCACGGCGCCGACCGGGATGTCGTCGTCGGCGGCGTCGGGGCCGGCGTCCGCGGGGCTGTCGGGGCCGGTCACGGCGACCGCCAGGGCCCGCCGCATCCACAGCTCGTGCCGCTGCCGCCGGCCGGCGCCGTCCGGCTCGGCCAGCCCCTCGTGGGCGCCGGGCCCGACCCGGCCCGCCGCGCCCGGGGTCGGCTGACCGGGGCGTACGGTGCCCAGCGCCGGATCGGTCGCGTCGGCCGGCTCGGCGCCGCCCGTACCGGCCCGGCCCGGCCCGGACGGCTCAGACCTCACGCAGTTCCTCGACCTCGTCGGCGCAGCCGAGCACCTGGCACACCTCGGCGGTGACGTCGGCCGGCATCATGCCCTCCTGCGCGCAGAGGTTGAGCAGCTTCTGCGCGGGGATGCCCAGGTCGGCCAGGAGGTCCGCCTCGCCGACCGGGTCGGCCTCGGGGTCGACGGCGGGCTGCTCGGTGTCGTCGTCGCCGCGGCCGGACGGGCGCGGTTCGTCGGTGTCGTCGAGCCCGGTCACCGAGGTCTTCAGGTCCCCGACCAGCAGGGCGCCCAGCCGGGACTCCTCCGCATAGGCCGAGTCGGAGCCGAAGACCCGCAGGTCCTCCCCCTCGTCCAGGCGCATGACCACCAGGTACGTGTCGTCGGCCTCGACGAAGAGCAGCGACAGGTCGGCGTCGGGGTCGACGTCGCGCAGCCGGTCGGCGACGTCCTCGATGTCGGTGACCCCCCGCAGGTTCACCTCGGCGGCCGTCCAACCGCTGTCGTCACGTACGACGGCCGCAGCGAAGTACGACACGGTTCCCCCAAAAGAGCCTCGGCAGGCCGACCCGTTACGCGTGCACGTTAGCCGGTCGGGTCGGCAGTCGACCGGTCAACGCCCCGAAGGGCCGGTCAATCCTGGGGAAAGTCTGCCGGTCGTCAGCCGGCGACCCGGCGGCGGGTGGCGATCAGCTCCCGCAGGCGCTCGCTGCGCACCCGCTGCGGCCGTACGCGCTGGCGTACCGCCCGGGCGCCCGCCAACTCGGCGAGGAGCTGCTGGCGACGGCGGCTGCGCTCGGGATCGAGCCGCGGAGTGGTCCAGGCCATAACGCCGAGGGTGCCGAGTTCGGGCGGCCACGTCAAGGCAGGATTCGCTGCGCAGCCGGCCCGCGACGCAGCGCAGCCACGGGCCCGCCGGAACGGGTGCCGCCAGGCGGGTCGCGGGACGGGCCGGACCGGGCTCACCAGAGCGGCCAGTCCCCGCTCGACACCCACCGCACCGTGACGATGGCGGCGGCGATGCTCCACCCGCCGGCGGTGACGATCGCGATGCCGGTGGCCACGCCCCGGTCGCCCGCGCGGACCAGCAGCAGCGCGGCCAGCCAGGCCAGGCCGCCGGCCAGCAGCGTCCACCAGGCGTACCCGGGCACGCCGCGGCCGAGCAGGCCGAACAGGAGCAGCCAGACGGTCGCCACGGCGGCGCCGGACGCGACGCCCGCGCCGGTGACCGGGTGCGGTTCGCGGTAGGTGGGCTGGGACGGCGGCGTGGACGGGAAGAGCCCCGAGGGGACCCGTGGCGCCGGCCGGAACCCGGCGTCCGGCTCGGGCGGGAAGGCGTACCGTCCGGTCGTCATCGACCCCTCCCCTTCTGCCGCGCACCTCCACCACCGTACCGACTCTGCGAGGATGACCGGATGCCCTCGCCGACGATCGGACGCCGCGCGCGTCCGGCGTACCCGGTCCTGCTGGTGCTGGTGCCGGTGCTGGCCGCCGGCTGCGCGACGACGCGGCCCGGGACGACGCCCGGCGCACCCCGGCCGAGCCTGCCGGCGACGGCCGGGCAGCCCGCGCCGCCGGCCGTCACCCCGACCGGCGCTCCCAGCCCGACCGGCGCCGCCGCCCCGACCGGCCCGTCGACCGCGCCGACCCGCGCCGGGCTGCCGCACGTCTTTCCGGTACGCGCGGCGAACGTCGCCTACCACCCGACCCACTCGGCCTATCCGGGGACGGACATCTTCGCCGACTGTGGCGAGCCGGTCGTGGCGGTGACCGACGGCGTCCTCCTCGAGGTCAGCCGGGTCGACCGGTTCGACAGGCGCGGGCCGCGGGGGCCGCACAACGGCGGGCTGTCGGTGTCGCTGCTCGGCGACGACGGGGTGCGCTACTACGGCTCCCACCTGCGCCGCGTCGCCGACGGCATCGACGTCGGGGTGCGGGTGCGCGCCGGGCAGCGGCTCGGCGAGGTGGGCCGGACCGGTAACGCGAACAACGTGTGCCACCTGCACTTCGGCATCTCCCCGCCGTGCACGGGCCGGGACGGCTGGTGGATCCGCCGGGGCGTGGTCTGGCCGGCGCCGTACCTGAACTCGTGGCGGCGCAAGGGCAACAAGGAACCGGCCGCCGAGGTGGCCGCCTGGCACCGCCGACACGGCTGCCCGAAGGCCCCGCCGACCGCCTGACGACCCGCTCCGGTTTGTCGTCATCAGCGCTTCATCGCTGGGAAACATTGACGGAAGTCTCGACGCTGGGCTAGCGTCCCGTCGCAAGAGAGCGCTCTCTGAGACCACTTTCCACACAATTCGCTCGCAGAACGCGCCCGTCCCCGACCGGCGCCCCCCGACCGGAGGCACTGTGACACCTCCTGCGACACGCCGCACCTGGGCCGTGGCGGCCACCTCCGCCCTGGCCCTCGCCCTCGGCGGCCTCGCCGTCGTGACCACCACCCCCGCCCAGGCCGCCACCGTCGGCGCCGGCAGCTACACCACCGACCGCGTGGGCCCCCTGCCCACCGGCTGCGGAGACATGACCACCAACCCCCGGCAGTTCGCCACCGCCGACGCGCCCCCCGGGCCGGTACCCACCAACGACTGGTGGTCGTCGCTGCTGTGGAAGCGGACCAACTGCTCCTACAGCGAGCCGCTGCACGCGCACCCGGCCTCCTACCAGCCGGCCGGCGACGGCCTCGGGATCTCGGCCACCTCCACCCCGACGATCAGCGGCACCGCGACCGGCGTCGGCGAGTTCAAGTACACGTACTCCGAGGACATCCGGGTCGGCATCGCGGGGCTGAGTGCCCCGGTCGTCAAGGTCGACGGCTGGACCGACTGGACGGTCACCCCGCACTGGACCGACGGCGCCCGGACCATGCGCGCCACCATCGGCCACGGACTTCCGTTCGCGTACTTCCGCACCAGCGGCGGCAACGCCCTGGTCAACGCCACCGGCGGCAGCCCCACGGTCTGGTCGAACAGCGGCGCCACGATCGGCTTCACCGTCCGGGGGCACGACTACGTGGCGTACGCGCCCACCGGCGCCACCTGGACCGTCAGCGGTGGACGGATCACCTCCACCCTGGCCGGCAAGGGCTACTTCTCCGTCGCCCTGCTGCCCACCACCCCGAGCACCGACGCCGCCACCCGCACCGGGCTGGCCACCACCTACGGCCAGTACGCCCACGCCCACGTCACCGGCACCCGGGTCTCGTACGCCTACGACCAGGCGACCAGCACCGTCAACACCACGTACGCGTTCACCACGACCGCCCGGGAGGGCACGGCGAACCGGACGGTCGTCAGCCTCTACCCGCACCAGTGGCGGTCGCTGACAGGAGCCACCCCGCTGGCGCTCACCTACCCGTCGGCGCGCGGCCGGATGAAGGTGCTCACCGGCGTCGACGCGTTCCGCACCTCGATGAAGTTCAACGGCGTACTGCCGGAGGTTCCCGCCGTCGCCACCGGCACCGGGGCGGACCTGACGACGCTGCGCACCCACCTGGCGGCGGTCCGGGGCAACCCGATGGACCAGCGCGGCACCGACACCTACTGGACGGGCAAGGGCCTGGGCCGGGCCGCCCGGATCGCCGAGATCGCCGACCAGGTCGGCGACGCCGAGACGCGTACCGCCGCGCTGAACGCCATCCGGGGCACCCTGAACGACTGGCTCACTGCCACGCCCGGGGAGACCGAGGGCGTCTTCCACTACGACCGCAACTGGGGAACCCTGATCGGCTACCCGGCCTCCTACGGCTCCGACCAGGAACTCAACGACCACCACTTCCACTACGGCTACTACATCGCCGCCGCCGCCACGCTGGCCAAGTTCGACCCGACCTGGGCCCGGCAGGACCAGTACGGCGGCATGATCGACCTGCTGATCCGGGACGCGAACAACTACGACCGCACGGACAACCGCTTCCCGTACCTGCGCGACTTCGACATCTACGCCGGGCACGACTGGGCCGCCGGGCACGGCTCGTTCAACGCCGGCAACAACCAGGAGTCCTCGTCCGAGGGGATGAACTTCGCCAACGCCCTCATCCAGTGGGGTCAGGCGACCGGCAACACCGCCGTACGCGACGCCGGCATCTTCATCCACACCACCCAGGCCGCGGCGATCCACGAGTACTGGTTCGACGTGACGAACGAGAACTACCCGGCAGCGTTCGGGCACTCCACGGTCGGCATGGTCTGGGGTGACGGCGGCGCGTACGCCACCTGGTTCAGCGCCGACCCGGAGATGATCCAGGGCATCAACATGCTCCCGGTCACGGGCGGGCACCTCTACCTTGGGCAGTACCCGGCGTCCAACCGCGCCAACTACCAGGAACTGGTGCGCAACAACGGCGGCGAACCGACGGTGTGGCAGGACATCCTCTGGCAGTTCCTGGCGCTCGGCGACCCGGACGCGGCGCTGGCGAAGCTCCGCGCGAACCCCGGGTACACGCCGGAGGAGGGCGAGAGCCGGGCGCACACCTTCCACTGGATCCGCAACCTCGCGGCCCTCGGGACGGTGCACACCCCGGTCACGGCCAACCACCCGCTGGCGGCGGTGTTCCAGCGCAACGGCGCGCGCACCTACGTGGCGAGCAACATCACCGCCGCGCCGCTGACGGTCACGTTCTCCGACGGCACCCGGCTCGCCGTGCCCGCCGGAAAGACGGCCACCAGCGGGGCGTACACCTGGAGCGGCGGCACCGCGACCGGCGGGGTCAGCGGCACGACGCCGCCCACGACCG
>NZ_WAAS01000356.1:0-5574 GCF_008806585.1 Micromonospora sp. AMSO12t | reverse complement strand
GGTCAGACCCACATGCCCGACAGCACCCGAACGGACCGTCATGCCCACCCAGAACCCGAACCCGCGCCCAGCACTCAGCACCTCCAAGAAACACCTGCACGTCGTCCAATACTCCGGAGGCATCGGAAGCTGGGCCGCCGTCCAACGCGTCGCCGCCCAACACGGCACCGACCGACTCGTCCTACTCTTCGCCGACGTCCTCACCGAAGACCCAGACCTATACCGCTGGCTGCACGACAGCAGCGCACAACTCGGCGTACCCATCACCCGCGTCGCCGGCGGCCGCACCCCCTGGCAGCTCTTCCACGACGTCCGCTACCTCGGCAACAGCCGCATAGCCCCCTGCACCGTCACACTGAAAATCCGACCCTGCCGACGCTGGCTAGACGCCCACGCCGACCCGGCATCCACCACCCTGTACATCGGCCTCGACGCCTCAACCCGCGACCGCCGCCGCGCCCCCGCCATCGCCACCGGCTGGAACCCCTGGACCACCCGCTTCCCCCTACTCGACCCGCCGCACCTGACCAAGCAGGAACTGTTGGACTCGGCCCGGCAACTCGGACTACGCCCACCACGGCTCTACGACCTCGGCCTACCACACAACAAGTGCGGAGGAGCATGCGTCCGCGCCGGCAAACACCACTGGGCACGACTACTACACGTCCTGCCCGACCACTACACCGCCGCCGAAGCAGCCGAAACCCAACTACGCGAAAAACTCGGCGACGTCGCCATCCTCACCAAACAACGCCACCGCCAACGCCACCGACTCCCCCTGACCGAGCTGCGCCGCCGCCTCGCCACCGGGCAGCAACCGTGACCTTCGCCCACCACCGCCAGCCGGAAAGTCGACGGCTGGTGCCAACGCTGGCACCAGCATTCCCTGCGGCGCCACGACAGCCCAGGCTTCGAGCCTGACCGATAAACGGTGGCACCGGCCGCCGCCTCCGCCACGGGCTCACCGACCGCGCCAAGCGGGCCGCGATCCCTCCCGCTGTCCTCAACCCAGATATTGCCTCGGCCCGCCCTGGTCCAGACCGTTGCTCCCGCAGACAACGGCCGACCCGGCCGCTCGCTACGCTCGCAACCAGCCGCGTCGGCCTGCCAGCTCCGCCGTCCGCCCTACGATGGATCGCCCGCCACCACCCGAACAGGCCCGCCGCCCAGCGAACAACGCTCTGACCTTGGCAAAAGATCCTTAAAGCGGGTATAATAATAGCTATTCTGCTGAAGATGGCGAACCTTCATCAGAAGCCCACACGCCGGCCCCAAGGAGTTAGTCATGCCGCCCAGACCCCTCACCGATTCGGAACGCGCGAGGGCGCGTCACCTACCGTTGTGTCGTCACTGGCAGTGCCACGCGACGCGACCCCAGCTACTCGACGCGCAGGCAGACGTGGTGATGATCCGCGACTGCGCCGGCCAGTACCACCTGTTCCGCGATGGCACCGACCACGGCTTGATCCTCAAAGCCGACAAAGACCGCTGGTCGCTGACCCGAGAGCGCCATGCCCACATCGCCTCAGCCGAAGGCGAACGCTGGGAGCTCGTCGCCGAGTCGACCCCCGTGTGCGCCGGCGGATGGGACGCGCTGCGACGCGAGTACGTGGCACGCCACCTGCCGAGCGGACGGGTGATCGCACGATGCGACACGCAGTACGGCCTACTCGCCCGAGCCGCCCGCCGCCACCTTCGCGTCACCACCAGCAACCCACCAAACCAGTGACGCCACCGGCGCGCATCGCCGAATCCTGCGCCGTCAATGCTCGCAGCGCCGGGCCGCTGACGGGCAGGGCAACGGCCGGGGGGTTAGTTTGGCGAACTCCCCCCGGCCGCCTGGTGCCGACGCCACACAGGCCCCCAAAGGCCCATACGCCGAGCACGTGCCCGCCATTCTACGACAGACCGATCATCGACCAACGAAGCAGTAAGCATGGTCAACGCCCGCCTCGCCCATCCCCTACAGCCGTCCCATCGACCGATACGGCATCATCGGCGCATGCCCACCCGCGATGCCCACAGCGGTAACCACGTAGGTCGCACCCAGGCGGCGGCGATGCTTGGCATCTCCGTCAGCCACTTGGACCGGCTCTACGGCGAACGGGCCACCAACGGCTTCCCTGAGCGCGTCGACGGCACCAGATGGCGCACTGACGACATCGCCGCCTTCCAGCTACCCCGAGACAAGGCCCGACGCGTCGCCAGCGCCGCCGTGGACCGCAGCGGCGATCCCGACGAACTCGTCAACACCACCACCGTCGCGCACATGCTCGGCTATCAAAGCGTCGACTCCCTGCAAGGACGCAATCGGATCTGGCCGCTCCTGCTGGAGCGCGTCGACGACGAATCGCTGACTCCCACCGGCCGTAAGCGCCGCCGCTGGAGGCGCCGCACCGTGTGGGAGATCGCCGACAGCCGCACCGGCCAGGGCGCGCCCCACACCGGTCGTCCCCGGGCCACTCCCCACGGCCACCCAGATCGCTCCGGCGACCCCGACGAACTCGTCGGCGCCGCTGAGGCCGCACGCGTGCTGGGATACAACCACCCGACCGCCCTGCCCGACGAAGTGCTTCGTCAGGCAGACGAAGACACCACCGGCCCAAAAGGCCGCCACCGCCGCAAGTGGAAGCGCGCGACGCTCTGGACAATCCTCGATCAATCAGAGCAGCGCCGATAGCTTCCCGCCAGACTCGAAACCGGCACCCGCTCGCACTGCCCGCCGGTCGGTGGCGGGTCGCAGGCCCGGTCCTGACGGACCGGAAACCGGAAGCGGCCTCCGGCCGCACTGCCAAAACCCCTTCTTCCTTCGGTGGGGGCCCAACAGGCTAGCGACGTGCTCGCTCCGGTCAAGTCCGGGCGCGGCTCGCAAAAAATCATGCACACCCCGCATGATCTTTTCCTCGAAACCCCGCGCCCGAACTTGACCTCCACTGCGCGCGCCGCGGGACGAGTGAACTCGCCCCCACCGCCGAAAGAAGTGGGGGACGCCGCCAGGGCCGCACGCCGCGAGCTGGTCGGCGTAGCCGCCGGCATCCCACCAGCAAGATCATAAAATCTCACGTCCGAACAGGACGGACACAGGTAGCCAACAGACGCCGAAACGGGTATAGTAAGAACTGTTCGGAGGGGACGGCGAACCCCCACCGCACACCACACACCAACCCCCAAGGAGACGCATGGCCATCCATGACGACACCCTGCCAGCCATCGAGGGATACGGCTGCGCGACCTGCGGCGTACCCCTGACGGTCATCACCACCCACGGCGAGAGGACGTTCCACCACCCCGATCACAGCCCTCAGGACCACGATCCCCACCCGATTCCCCTCGCACAACTCGCCAACTCGCAAATGATGTGCGACTTCTGCTCCGCGCCGCACCCCGTCGCAACCTTCACCTTCGGCAACCTCGACGTAGCGATGTCGACCGACGCGGCTGGTGTGCGGATGCACAACCTCGGCAACAGTTGGGCCGCATGCGAGATCTGCGCCCGCCTGGTCGAGCAGCGCGACCCCGAAGGGCTCACCCGACGCGCACACAAGCGGGCTCGCCGCCACCATGGCCGCGTGGCAGGCGCACGGGTGCTACGACCCCTGCACCAAGCACTATTCGCCGCCACGCCCAACACTCCCGTACGGCGGCCTCTGTCGAGCCACGATGCGACTCCCCCCGTCGTCGGCTCCCTCAGCGACGCCCCCGCCGCGCCCGAATTTCGCTCACTGCGCCCGCAGATGCTGCCCAAGGTGCGGAATCGGCTGGTGCGCTTCTGGCGGACCTCCGGTCAGGGGTACCTACTCGACGTGGTCGCCAGCGGTGAGAGATACAAGGTCCCCGGGCACGTGTTTCCCGGTGCCGACCTCCACGCGCCGGCCGCATTCGTGGACGCCCGCGACCCCGAGCCGCTACGGCAGTACACCGCACTCATGGCCAATCACGTCGAGAACGCGCGGATCTTCTGGATTGACCCCGACTTCACCACCCTCGCCGCGCACGCCGCACGCGACCTTCCGGACGTACGCATCGAGCCGGTGGAAATGCCCGCCCCCGACGGACTGCTCATCTGGCACACCCCGGTCTACCAACCGACCGACCTGCAAACCGGCATCACGGTACCGATCATCGCGGCACAGTGGGGACCAGTCCCCGGCGGAGTGTGGATCACGTTCTACACCCCCGCCGAAGTCCTCGCGCAGGGCCGGCAACTCACCGAACCCGACCTGCAAGGACTCCGCGAGCGCATCGGATGGCTGGTCCCGGTCAGCACCGGCGCGGGACTGCGGTTCGGCCAGCCCTACACGCCCGCCAGCGAACAGACCCGCCTCATGCTGTGCTCACTGATCGCCACGTGGATCCTCACCACGCAACCAGACGCGGAGATCACCGACGAGCCGGCCGACAAGGCGACCCGCAAGGCGTACCAGCGCACCAACCGGCCCGCCCCCCTCGTACGACTCGTGCGGCTACGCCGCAAACATCAGCCACGACGCGACACCAGCGGCGACACACCGACGCGCGTCTACACCCGCCGATGGTGGGTGTCCGGGTTCTTCCGTGAGCAGCCCTGGGGACCCGGCCGCGCGCTACGGCGCCGCACCTACGTCCGCCCCCACGTCAAGGGACCGGCCGACGCGCCGCTCATCCTGAGCCAGCAGGTACACGTACTCGGCGACCCCGCAAATCAGAACAAGCCGTGACAGCACCCAGGGGAGTCGTCACGCACGACTCCCCCGGGCCGCACCACCCACGGCGCAACCAGGTAGACACCCACCATCGGAACGGGTATAGTAATAATTGTTCAGGCGGGACGGCGAACCCCACCGGGACAACCACCAAAACCCCTAGGAGACCCCTGTGAGCAGTCACCAACTCGACGCCCTCCCCGGCCGGGACGGCTACATCGTGCGCGTGGGGTGGGACCGCCCGTTGCACAGCTTCTTCGCCCAGGTGATCAACACCGGCGTCCTGGACGAGGAAAGCCCCGACGCCATGCCCGTCTGGCTCGGCGCAGAAGAATGCATCACCGACCCGGAAACCGTCATCGAGGCCGTGCGTCCGTATGCCGCCATCCCCGACACCCTGCGCGCCGACCTGGAGGCGGATCGAGCGTGGGAGGGCACCCGGGCACGGCCTGGATTCGCGCACACGGTACCGGTGATCCCCGGCCCGGCCCCGCTCGAACTGACGGCCACCCTGACCTACCCGACCACCGGCGGCAGCCTGGTCACATGCCCGCTGCGGGTGTACCGCACCGGCATCTTCTCCGTCACGGTCGTCGTCACCGACACGACCTCCCGCACCCCGTCACGGACGCAGCGCATCATCCGCGCCCTGAGCCGCAGCAACACCCCGGGTCGGACGCCGGACACGGACCACGCCGCCACCATTCACGCCCTACTCCGTGCCGCCTTCGGCGAGGAGCACGTCGAGTACATCCAGTACACGCCGCACCAGAGCGGCGAAGCCTTCCACGCGTTCCGAATCGCCCACGACGGCAGCACGGTCCGCGAGGCAATCCCGCTCAACGACATGCTGCGCCGCTTCGGCGCGGACATCACCCCCTAGGGCCGGGCA
>NZ_WAAS01000355.1:0-5624 GCF_008806585.1 Micromonospora sp. AMSO12t | reverse complement strand
GTCTACTACGGGGGGTAGGATTGCGGCGTGACTCGGCTTGGTGATCTCGAACGTGCGGTGATGGACGTCTTGTGGGACTCGGTCCCGGGCACGTCGGACGGGATCACCGTGCGCGAGGTGGCCGACGCGCTGGACGGCCGGGAGCTGGCGTACACGACGGTGATGACCGTGCTCGACCGGCTCGCCGGCAAGGACATGGTGCAGCGCGAGCGGGAGGGGCGGGCCTGGCGATACCGGGCCGCCGCCAGCCGCGAGGCGTACATCGCCCAGCTCATGCTCGACGCCCTCGACCTCGGCGGCAGCCGGGACGCCGCGCTGGTGCGCTTCGCCCGCTCGGTGACCGGCACCGAGGCCGAGGTGCTGCGCGCCGCCCTCGGGGCCGAGGCCGAAGGGGCCGGGCACGGTGGGGACGCGCTGACCGACCGGGTCGAGGCGCCGTCGGTCGACGGCCAACCGCCCCGGGCCGACAGGGCAGCGGACAGGTAGGGCGGCGGTCGTGGCGTACGCCCTGCACTTCGCCGCGTCGATGCTGGCCTGCTGGCTGACCGCGCAGGTGCTGTCCCGCTCCACCTGGACGTGGCGCAGTCCCCGGGTCGCGATCGTCTGCTGGCAGGCGGTCGGGCTGGCCCTCGGGCTCTCCGCCATGGGTGTGCCGATGGCGCTGGGCCTGTCCGCCTACGACCGCCCGACCGGCAGCGCGCTGGTCGCCCTCGCCACCGACCTCGCCCACGGCACCCTGCCCGTCGGGCTGGGCGCGCCGCACCTGGCCGCCGTCGGGGTGGGCTTCGGCATCGGCGCGGTGCTGCTGACGACGACCGTCCGCAGCATCCACGGCACCGTACGCGCCCAGCGCCGGCACCGGGACCTGCTCGCCCTGGTCGCCCGCCGGGACCCGACGGTGCCCGGGGCGCTGGTGCTGGACCATCCGAGCGCGGCGGCGTACTGCCTGCCCGGGATGAAGCCCCGGGTGGTGGTCAGCGCGGGCACGCTCGACCTGCTGGACAGCGCCGAGTTGGCGGCCGTGCTCGCCCACGAGCGGGCGCACGCCCAGGAACGGCACGACCTGGTGCTGCTGCCGTTCACCGCGCTCAGCCGGGCGCTGCCCTGGTTCGCCTGGGTCCGCGAGGCGCACGACCGGGTCGCCCTGCTGGTCGAGATGCGGGCCGACGACAAGGCCCGGGAGGCGCACGCCGACGCCCCGCTGGCCGGTGCGCTGCGCCGGTTCGCCGCGGCCGGCAACCGGGTGACTCCGGCCGGCACGCTCGGCCTGGGCGACCGGGACCTCGACGTCCGGGTGCAGCGGCTCCTGGTCGCCGACCGGCCGCCCCGGCTGCTCGGGGCCGCCGCGCTGACCGTGGCGACCAACGTGGCCGCCCTGCCGGTCTCCCTCTTCCTGAGCTGACCGGGCGCCGGCCCGCCCCCGTGCCGCCCGCCGGCACTCGGGGACCGCCGGCGTGCTCCCGCGCCCGGTGGAGTTACCGCCGCGTGGATCGCCGCCGGACATGCTGGGACCGGACCGCCCGCGTACGCGAACCGCCCGGCGCCCCCACCCTCCCCCACGGCTACTACAAAACGTCGTAGCATCGTCTACGACGGGCCATAGTAGTTATGCGTAGGGAATCTACGTGTAGGCTCGCTACGACAAGTGAGCCAACCGTACGGAGAGCCGGCCATGGACACCCTGCTCCTCGCCCGCCTGCAGTTCGCGACCACCACCTCGATCCACTTCCTCTTCGTGGCGGTGACCCTCGGCCTCGTGACCCTGCTGGTCGGTCTCCAGACCGCCTGGGTGATCACCAACAAGCCGGTCTACGAACGGCTGACCCGCTACTGGGGCCAGCTCTACGTGATCAACTACGTGCTCGGCATCGCCACCGGCATCGTGATGGAGTTCCAGTTCGGGCTGAACTGGAGCGGACTGTCGCGCTACGTCGGCAACGTCTTCGGCGCGCCGCTGGCCATCGAGACGCTTGTCGCGTTCTTCCTGGAGTCGACGTTCCTCGGCATGTGGATCTTCGGCTGGCACCGGCTGCGTCGGGGCGTCCACCTCGCCCTGCTCTGGGGCGTCGCGATCACCGCGTACGCCTCGGCGTTCTGGATCATGGTGGCGAACTCCTGGCTGCAGAACCCGGTCGGCTACGAGGTACGCGACGGGGTCGCGCACCTCACCGACTTCTCCGCGCTGCTGGACAACCCCACCTTCCGCGTGGCCTTCGGGCACGTCGTCACGGCGGCGCTGCTCGTCGGCGGAATGCTGATGGCGGCGGTCAGCGCGTGGCACCTGGTCCGGCGCACCGACGACTTCGCCCTGCACCGCAAGGGGCTACGCATCGGCCTGATCACCTCGGCGGTGGCGATCTTCTTCGTGCAGGGCTTCGGCTTCGCCCAGTTCTTCGCGATCAGCGACGTGCAGCCCACCAAGTTCGGCGACGACCCCGCCGCCGCGCCGCTGATCGCCGACTGGACCGCCCGGTTCGGCCCCGGCGACTACACCCCGCCGGCCCTCGCCGACGTCGGCCTCGGTTTCATGATCCTGATCGGTTTCACCCTCGGCCTGCTCTGGCTGATGCTCCCGCTGCTCTGGCGGGACTGGGTGATCCGGCTGCGCGTCCCGCTGTGGATCCTCCAGTTCGCCCTGCCGCTGCCGTTCGTCGCGATGATCCTCGGCTGGATCGCCCGCGAGGTCGGCCGCCAGCCCTGGGCCGCGTACGGGCTCCTGCCCGTGGACCAGGCGGTGTCGCCGGTCAGCCCCTGGCTGATGCTCACCTCGCTGATCGGCTTCAGCCTGCTGCTCGGCGCGCTCGCCGTCACGAACTGGGTGCTGCTGGCCCGGCACGCCGCCCGGGGCGCGCACGACCCGGCCCTGGGCCGGCAACCGGACCAGCCGCCGGCCGACCCCCACCCCGAGCCCGCCTTCGCCTGAGGAGACGACCGTGGAACTCGCCTGGTACGCCCTGCTCGGGCTCTTCTTCGCCGTCTACCTGGTGCTCGGCGGCTACGACTACGGCGTCGGCCTGCTGCTCGCCCGGGGCACCGACCCTGCCCGCCGCCGCGCCGCGCTCAACGCGGTCGGCCCGTTCTTCCTCGGCAACGAGGTCTGGCTGGTGGCCGCCGTCGGCATCCTGTTCGGTGCCTTCCCCGTGCTGGAGGGGGAACTGCTCTCCGGCTTCTACCCGGCGGTGCTCGCCGCGTTGACCGGGGTCATCCTGGTGACCGCCGGCGTGCAGCTGCGCAGCCGCCCCGACGGGCAGCGGGCCCGCGCCTGGTGGGACCGGATCGTGGTCGTCGGCAGCGTGCTCGCCGCGCTCGGCTGGGGTGCCGTGCTGGCCGGGCTGCTCCAGGGCGTACCGCTGCACGCCGACGGCCACGTCGCCGGGGTGACCCACCTCTTCACCCCGTTCGTGGCCGCCGCCGGGCTCGCCGTCGTCGCGCTGGTCGCGCTGCACGGTGCGACCTTCCTCACGCTCCGGCTGCCCGCCGCCGACGCCGCGCCGGTCGGGCGACTGGCCGGCCGGCTCGTCCCGGTCGCGCTCACCACAGTCGGCGCGGCCACCGTCCTCGGCCTGCTCTCCACCGACGTACGCGCCGCCGCACGGCAGCCGGTGGTGGGCGTACTGCTGCTGTCGTTGCTGGTCGCGGCGCTGCTGACGGCCCGGGCGGCGCTCGCGCGGCGGCGGCCGGGGCTGGCCTTCGCCGCCACCTGCGCGTCCCTGGCGCTGCCGGTGGCGCTGGCCGGTGCGACCATCTGGCCCTACGCGCTCGTCTCCACGGTCGACCCGGGCGCGTCGCTGACCGTGGCCGACGCGGCGGCGAGCACCCCCACGCTGCGGCTGCTGAGCTGGCTGACGCTGCCGCTCCTGCCGGCCCTACTAGGCTTTCAGGCGATGTGCTGGTGGGTGTTCCGGGGACGGACCGACGGCAGGGCACCGGTGTACTGGTGAACCGCCGTCCCTTCGACCCGCGTCTGCTGCGCCGGGTCCCGGGGGCCCGGCGCGACCTCGCCGTGCTCGCGCTGCTCGGCGTGCTGGCCGCGGGGCTGGTCGTCGCGCAGGCCACGGCGCTGGCCGCGCTGCTGGCGACCGCGTTCGAAGGGCGGCTCGACCGGCCCGCGCTGGCCGGCTTCGCCACCGCGGTGGCCGCCCGCTCACTGCTGCTCTGGGCGCAGGGCACGGTGTCGGCGCGGGTCGCGGCGACGGTCAAGGCGACGCTGCGGGCCGACCTGCTCGGGGCGGTCGGGCGGCACGGCCCCGGCTGGGTCGCGGGACAGCGCGCCGGGCAGCTCGCCACGCTGACCGGGCGCGGGCTGGACGCGCTCGACGCGTACTTCACCGGCTACCTGCCGCAGCTGGTGCTCAGCGTCACCGTGCCGGTCGCCGTACTGGCCCGGATCTTCCTCGCCGACTGGAGCTCGGCGCTGATCATCGCGGTCACCCTGCCACTGATCCCGATCTTCGGCGCGCTGCTCGGCTGGCAGGCGCAGGCCGCCACCGAGCGGCAGTGGCGGCGGCTCTCCCTGCTCGGCGGGCACTTCCTCGACATGGTCGCCGGCCTGCCCACCCTGCGCGCGTTCGGCCGGGCCCGGGCGCAGACCGACGTGGTCCGCCGGATGGCCGACGGCCACCGGGTCGCGACCATGAAGACGCTGCGGATCGCGTTCCTGTCCGCCCTGGTGCTGGAGCTGGTGGCCACCCTCTCGGTGGCGCTGGTCGCCGTGCCGGTCGGCGTGCGGCTGCTCGGCGGCGGGCTGACCCTCCAGACCGCGCTGCTGGTGCTGCTGCTCACCCCGGAGGCGTACCTCCCGCTGCGGGCCGCCGGCGCCCGGTTCCACGCCAGCATGGAGGGGCTCACCGCGCTGGACGAGGCGCTGACCCTGTCGGCCGCCGCCCCCGCGCCGGCGCGCGGCGCGGGCGCGGCCGTCCCCGACGGCCGCGGCGAGATCCGGTTCGAGGCGGTGACCGTGGCGTACGAGCGGACCACCGCCCTGCGCGACGTCACGCTGACCATCCGGCCGGGCGAGCGCGTCGCCGTGATCGGCCCCAGCGGCGCCGGCAAGAGCACGCTGCTCGGCCTGCTGCTCGGCTTCGTCACCCCGACCGCCGGCCAGGTCACCGTGGGCGGGGTCGACCTGGCCGACGCCGATGCCGACGGCTGGCGCCGCCAGGTGGCCTGGGTGCCCCAGCGGGCCCACCTCTTCGCCGCCCCGCTGGCCGACAACATCCGGCTCGGCGCGCCGGACACCCCCGACGCGGCGCTCGCCACGGCGGTCCACGACGCCGCCCTGGACGACGTTGTCGCCGGGCTGCCCGACGGGCTCGCCACCGTCCTCGGCGAACGCGGGCACGGCCTGTCCAGCGGGCAGCGGCAACGGGTCGCGCTGGCCCGCGCGTTCCTGCGGGACGCGCCCGTGGTGCTGCTCGACGAGCCGACCGCCCGGCTGGACACCGCCGCCGAGGCCGTCGTCCTCGACGCCACCCGCCGGCTGGTGGCCGGGCGGACGGCGCTGCTGGTGGCGCACCGGCCGGCACTGCTCGCCGACGCGGACCGGATCCTGCGCATCGAGGACGGCCGGGTCACCGAGCTGACGCCGACGGCGGCCGGGGAGGCCACCCGATGACCGACGAGCG
>NZ_WAAS01000354.1:0-5635 GCF_008806585.1 Micromonospora sp. AMSO12t | reverse complement strand
CGGGCCGAAGTTGTGCCACAGCCCGAGCGAGATGGCGGGCAGCCGCAGGCCGCTGAGCCCGCTGCGCCGGTGGCTGTTCGCGCACCAGGTGCAGCCGGTCGGCCCCGAGGCGGCGGAGGGGCAGGCCCGCTCGCGGGCGTGGTGGCAGGTCATGTGCCTGACCGGGGTGGACTACTTCTCCACCCTGTCGTACCTGCCCGGGATCGCGGCGGTGGCCGCCGGGGCGCTCTCCCCACTGGCCACCCTGCTCATCGTCGCGCTGACACTGTTCGGCATGCTGCCCATGTACCGCAGGGTGGCCCGGGAGAGTCCGCACGGGCAGGGCTCGGTGGCGATGCTGGAGCGGCTGCTGCCGTTCTGGCGCGGCAAGATCTTCGTGCTGGTCCTGCTCGGCTTCGTGGCCACCTCCTGGATCATCACGATCACTCTCTCCTCGGCCGACGCGACCGTGCACCTGCTGGAGAACCCGCACATGCCCGAGAGCGTCGGCGGCACCGGCGTGGCCGTCGGCGTCACCGTCGTACTGCTGCTCGTCCTCGGCGGGGTGTTCCTGCTCGGCTTCCGGGAGGCGGTCACGGTGGCCGTCCCGCTGGTGGCGGTCTTCCTGGCCCTGAACGCGCTGATCGTGGCGGACGGGCTGGCCGGGATCGCGGCGGACCCGCGGCTGCTGTCCGACTGGACCGCCGCGCTGACGGTCGGTGGTGGCCCGGGGGAGGTTGCGGTGACCGCCGTGCTGGCGTTCCCGCTGCTGGTGCTGGGGCTGTCCGGCTTCGAGACGGGGGTGAGCATGATGCCGCTGGTGGCGGGCGGGGGCGCGGACCGCGAGGCGCGGCTGGCGGCGCGGATCCGCAACACCCGTCGGCTGCTCACCACCGCCGCGCTGGTCATGTCGGTGTACCTGGTCTCGACCACCCTCGTGACCACCGTGCTGATCCCCGCCCGGGAGTTCGGGCCGGGCGGGGCCGCGAACGGCCGGGCGCTGGCGTACCTCGCCCACGAGCGCCTCGGCGAGACCTTCGGCACCGTCTACGACGTCAGCAGTGCGCTGATCCTCTGGTTCGCGGGCGCCTCCGCGATGGCCGGCCTGATCAACATCGTGCCCCGCTACCTGCCCACCTACGGGATGGCGCCGGAGTGGGCCCGGGCCGTGCGGCCGGTCGTGATCGTCTACACCGTGGTCAGCGTCGCCATCACCCTGATCTTCCGGGCCGACGTCAACGACCAGGCCGGGGCGTACGCCACCGGCATCCTCGCGATGATGGTCTCCGCCGCCGTGGCGGTCACGATCTCCGCGGCCCGCCGCCGGGAACGCGTCGCGGCCGGCGGCTTCGCCGTGCTCACCCTGGTCCTGCTGTACGCCCTCGCCGAGAACGTCGTCGCGAAGCCGGACGGCATCGCCATCTCCGCGCTGTTCGTCCTCGGCATCGTGGCCGTCTCGCTGGTCTCGCGGGTGACCCGGACCACCGAGCTGCGCAC
Organism: Micromonospora sp. AMSO12t; assembly: GCF_008806585.1. Taxonomy (NCBI): domain Bacteria; kingdom Bacillati; phylum Actinomycetota; class Actinomycetes; order Micromonosporales; family Micromonosporaceae; genus Micromonospora; species Micromonospora sp. AMSO12t. The sequence continues at coordinate 4,159 of NZ_WAAS01000354.1, read as the reverse complement.
GGACCGGATCGAGTTCGACGAGCCGGCCCGCCGGTTCATCGCCGAGTCGGTGGCGCACGACGGCCGACTGCACCTCATCGCGCACAAGCGGGCGGGCGGCGCGGTCAAGGAGTACACGGTCAAGGAACGGGCGCAGCGGTCGATGAATCCCGTGCCCGGCGAGGGCGACATTCTCTTCCTGGAGATCGACGTGGTCGACCCGTCGGACTTCAGCCAGGTGCTGCGGGTGCGCGGCGTGGAGGTGGGTGGCTTCCGGGTGCTGCGGGCCGGCAGCCCGGCCGTCCCCAACGCCATCGCGGCGATCCTGCTGGCGCTGCGCGACGCCACCGGCGTACGCCCGCACGCCCACTTCGAGTGGTCGGAGGGGAACCCGCTCGCGCACCTGCTGCGCTATCTGATCCTCGGCCGCGGCGACACCCCGCCCGTCGTACGGGAGATCATCCGCAAGTCCGAGCCGGACCCCGCCCGCCGGCCCGGCATCCACGTCGGCGGCTGACCGCGCTGCGCTCCCTCGCCCCGGTCGAGGTGAATAGTCCGCTTATTCACGTTTGACGGACCTGCCCGATTCTCGTCCGTATCGTGACCTCCGGTGGCTGTCGCGACGTCAGCCGCCCCGCGTCCCGTTCGACGCGGCCGTGGCACGCATGCACGAGAGGCAGGGAAGCCTGATGACGACGTATCAAGGGGGCCGGCGGGCAGCACCACTCAGGCGGCGGTCGAGGTGGTTCTTAGCCGGCGGCCTCGTGGCGGGCAGCCTGGTGGCGGGGGCGGCCGGGCTCACGGATGGCGCCGCCTTCGCCGCCGACCGGGACATGCCGACCGCCTCGCCGACGCCGTCGCCGACGCCGTCGTCGTCGCCGTCGCGGTGGGCCGGCGACCACTCCGGTGAGCCCCGCGGCGACGCCGTCGAGGACCGTGACCAGGCGCGCGAGGAGCGGCGCGGCGGGCAGCGGGACGACCGCCCCGGACGGCCGGGCCAGGGGAACCGCGCGGAGGTCGCGGTGCCGTGCGACTCGACGAAGCTGATCTCGGCGCTGGTCCGGGCCAACGCCGAGGGCGGCGCCGACCTGCGGCTGGCGTCGAAGTGCACGTACGAGCTGACCCACGCCTTCCAGCAGCCCGACGAGTACGACGGCGGGATCCGCGACGCCCGGGAGACCGCCGACAGCGCCGAGAACCCCGGCGACGCCGAGGCGCCCCCGCGCAACCCGAAGCACGACCGGGCCGGGCTGCCCGTCATCTACCACCCGATCTCCGTCCGGGGCGAGGGGGCCACCATCGTCCGGAACGGGCACGCCGAGGCGTTCCGGTTCTTCACCGTCCGCGACGGCGGGGAACTGACGCTCTCCGACGTCGTACTCCGCAACGGCCTCTCCGCCGCCGAGGGTGGCAGCATCCACGTCGTGCACGGCGCGTCCGCCGTGGTCGAGCGCACCACGATCGTCGACAGCACCTCCCTCTCGGCGGAGGGGGGCGGGGGCGGGATCTTCAACGACGGGCACCTGGTGGTCACCGGGAGCACGTTCGTCGACAACCACGCCGCCGGCACCGCGGGCAAGGGCGGGGGCCTGCTCAACGGTGGCGTGCTGAGCCTGGAGAACTCGCAGTTCCGGGGCAACAGCGCCGTCGCGTACGGCGGCGGCTTCGCCAACTACCGGGGCGCGGCAGAGGTGCACTCGAGCACCTTCGCGCGCAACAACGCGGCGCAGGGCGGCGGCGTCGCCAGCTTCTCGGCCCGTACCCGGGTCGCCGACACGAAGGTGGTGGGCAACACCGCCCAGACCGGCGGCGGCATCGCCAACTCGGACGCGCTGATCTTCCTGCGCGGCCTGGAGGTACGCGACAACACCGCCACGGGCAACGGCGGCGGCATCTCCACCGTCCAGGGCCTGCTCCCGCTCGACGACAGCATCGTGTCGGGCAACACGGCGCGCGGCTCCGGCGGCGGCATCCACGCCCAGAAGTCGAACGTCCTGCTGCGCCACAGCGAGATCCACCGCAACCACGCCGTCGGTGCGAAGTCCACGGGCGGCGGCGTCTTCGCGTCGCAGGGCCGGCTCGCCCTGTACTCCAGCAGGGTGGCCGGCAACGTCGCCACCGTGAAGCCGAGCGGCCTCCTCGTCGACAAGGCGCAGGTCAAGGTCGACGACGAGACCGACATCATCGACAACGAGCCGACCAACTGCGAGGGCAGCCGGGTGCCGGTCGCGAACTGTTTCCGGTGACCCGCCGCGGGCCGTCCCGGCCGGGACGGCCCGCCCCGCCCGGGGCGCGTCCGGCATCGCCGGCGATCATCGCGATCGCGGCGGAGGGTGCCGGACGCGCCCCGCGCGGCGCACGGCTCAGCCGAGGGCGCGCAGCCGGGCGGCGAGGTCGCCGGCGAAGAAGTCGAGGAAGCCGTCCGGGTCGGGGCCGGCGTTCTGCAGCACCACGTGGTCGTAGCCGGCCTCGACGTACGGGCGGACGGCCGCCACGTGCGCCTCCGGGTCCGGCCCGACGGAGAACAGTTCCCGGACGTGCCGCTCCTCGACGTACGCGCTGGCGGCGTCGAAGTTGACCGGGTTCGGCAACTCGCTCATCACCTTCCAGCCGGTCACCATCCACCGGCTGGTCTCCAGCACCGCCCGCACGGCCTGCTGGTCGTCGGTGGCCCAGGCCATCGGCACCTCGGCGTAGCGGGGACCGCCGCCACCGGCCTGCCGGTAGTGCTCGACGATCGACGCCTTCGGCTCGGTGACGAACAGGCCGTCGCCGAGTTCCGCCGCCATCGTGGCCGAGGACCGGCCGCTCGCGGCGACCGCGATCACCGGTGGGGTCTCCGGCAGGTCGAAGATCCGGGCGTCCTCCAGGTGCAGGTGCTTGCCCTCGAATGAGTGGTAGCCGCCCTGCCAGAGCAGCCGGATGATCTCCAGCGCCTCGCGGAGCCGCTCGTGCCGGCCCCGTACGCTGGGAAAACCCTGCCCCACCACGTGCTCGTTGAGCCGTTCCCCGGCCCCGACGCCGAGGGTGAACCGGCCGTCGGAGATCAGCGCCAGGGTCGCCGCGGCCTGCGCGATGATCGCCGGGTGGTACCGGACGGTCGGGCAGGTCACCCCCGTCGCGAGGCCGATCCGTTCGGTCTTCGCCGCGACCGCGCCGAGCACGCTCCAGGTGAACGACGAGTGCCCCTGCGTGTCGAGCCACGGGTGGAAGTGGTCGCTCATCTCGACGAAGTCGAAACCAGCCTGCTCGGCCCGGACGGCCTGGCGGATGATCTCCTGCGGTCCGTACCCCTCCGAGGCGAGCTTGTAGCCGATCCTCATGCCGGTGCTCCCGTCCCGTGCGGCGCTGGTGGCGCAACGCCGGTTCCCGTGGTGGGGGTCGACAAACGTCGGGCGGCGCGGGACGCCACCCCCGATGACCCAGCCTCCTAGGACGCCCTACGCGGCGTGGCGTACCGCGCGCCGTCCTGGATGGGCGTGGAAGGCGAACCACCCGCCGGCCGGCAAAGGCGGCCCCCGACGGCCGGGCGGCCGTACCGGCGTCGGGGCGGGCGCGGTGAGCGGGGCGCGGGGCGGACCCGGCCTTTGGGCGAGCCCATCCGTATCGCCGTCCCCGGCCCGGCAGATTCGGGGCTGACGAGCGGGACAGGCGGCGGCCGAGAGGCCCCGGCAGGCCCGGACCGGCGTCGGCACGAGGAGCGGAGTCGGGGAGCCGGCGTGGCGTACCCCGGACACGGCTCGGCCCGCGCCCGGAGTGGGCGCGGGCCGGAGGAGTACGTCCTACTTGGACGGCTGGGGCAGTTCGCAGTCGACCTTCGGGTTGGCCCCGATGTAGTTCAGCGGCCCGGCCACGATGGTCACCAGGATCGTGCCGGCCTCGGCGCAGTTCGTGTCGTCGCCGCTGTAGTAGCCGCGCTGTCCGGCGGCGACCGCGCCGATGATCAGCCAGATGACGACCAGGACTCCGAATATCGACGTGCCGCGCATCGCTGCCTCCGCAAGGGTGTGGTGGATCGAGGTGCTGGGCGTTGTACCCAATCGCGATGAACGGCTAACGGTGCCGCCGCCGAGGAACCGGCGCGCGGACGTCCGACAGTGGGCGGACGGGCCGCAGGGGGCGGTGGTGGCGTGCGTTCGGGGCCGAAACACGAGGAGATGACGGCGCAAAGGCCCGCGCC
>NZ_WAAS01000353.1:0-5645 GCF_008806585.1 Micromonospora sp. AMSO12t | reverse complement strand
CTCGGAGACTGGAGCGCGGCGGGTTGGCACGGGCGGACCTCCTTGGCGGCTCGGCAGGGCTCGCCCTGGCGGGACGAAAGGCTGAAAGGGCCGGGCTGGCAGGGACGTGGGACTGGAGGGGGGCCGCCCCGCCCTCCCCGCCGGGGCGGCCCCGCGACTGACGCCGACCGCCGGGCTCCTTCGCCTCCACCGGCCGCGCCGTCTTCGTCACCCCAACTTGCCGTGTGTGGGCAGACAGATACATCCCGTAGCGCTATGGTCGCCAGATATTTGAGACATCCGATGGGAGGAGCCCGTGAACGATGCGCTCCGGGTGGCGCTCAGCGACACCGGGCACACGATCGAATCCCTCGCCGAGACCGTCGGCGTCGACCCGAAGACGGTCGGGCGGTGGCTGACCGAGGACCGCATCCCGCACGCCCGGCACCGGTTGGGGGCGGCGGAGGCCCTCCGCCGGGACGTGTCGGACATCTGGCCGGACACTTCGAGACGTCGTGACCCGATCTGGTTCCGTCCGTGGCAGGAGATCGAGCGCGAGGCGGTGTCGCTGCGGTCGTACCAATCGATGGTGTTGCCGGGCCTGCTCCAGACCGAGGCGTACGCGCGGGCCGTGCTGACCGGCGGCGGCCTCTTTCCCCGCGGCGACGTCGAGCGCCACCTCGCCTCCCGGCTCGCCCGCCAGGGCATCCTGCGGCAGGACGAGCCGCCGCAGTTCACGGCCGTGATCGACGAGGGGGTGCTGCGCCGTCCGGTCGGCGGCCGGGCCACGATGCGCGAGCAGCTCCGGGCCGTCGTCGCCGCCTGCGCCGAACCACACGTGCGGGTGCACGTCGTGCTGTCGTCGGTCGGCGCCTACGCGGGCCTGAACGGGCCGTTCGTGATCGCCAGCAGCCACGACCACCGGGTCGCCGGCTACCTCGACAACCAACTCCAGGGCCAACTGGTTAGCGATCCCGCGGACATCGCCGCCATGATGGCTGCGTGGGAGAACGTGCGCGGCGAGGCGCTGTCCCACTGGCAGTCGGTCGATCTCATCACGGAAGTGGCGGAGACATGGAGCTGAACGGCGCGCGGTGGCGCAAGAGCAGCCGCAGCAGCGGCAACGGCGGCGACTGCGTCGAGGTCGCCGACAACCTGCCCGGCGTCGTCGCGGTGCGCGACTCGAAGGACCCGGCCGGCCCGGCGCTCGCCTTCGCGCCGGCGGCGTGGCGCGCGTTTGTCGCCACCATCGCCGAGCGCCCCTGAACCGAGCCCGCCCACGGCAGAGGTACCCCCGACACAAGGCGCGGGTGGAACACCACGGGTGCCTCCCGACGCGGGATGCACCCGTGTCGTTCCACCCGCCCTTGGCGGCGGCAGGGATCACCTCCTGCCTCTCCGCCCTGCCCGACCGACCCTCGCCGGAGGCCGCGCCACGCCCGGAGGAGGGCCGGCAGTGCGGCATTGCGGGGCGGTGCCGGAAGGGGACGATTGGGTACGGTGCGGAGAACGGCGTAGGCGGGACTCGTCGTACACATGTTCCATCCACAGGCTGTGGACGGCGGAGGGCTCCCATGGGTTACCAGCTCAGCGCGGTCGTCGCGGACGCCGAGCTGCTCCGCGAGCACACCGCCGACCTGGACCACGCGGTCCTCGGCGAGTTGCGCCAGGAGTTCGCGCTGCTGCCGGTCACCCCGCAACTGGTCGAGGAGCTGACCGGGGCGCCGCCCGACTACTCGACGACGGAGCGGTCCCCGGAGGAGCCGTTCCACCTGGTGCTCTCGGCACCCCTCGCCGAGGTCCTCGCCCGCTGGTCGCGGTCGGGTCCGGTGGCGTACCTGGAGGCGGAGTTCCTCGGCGGCGCCGGCTACCAGTCGGCGCTGGTGTGGCTCGGCGGCCAGGTGAGCTGGGGGCCGGGGTTCGACCGTCTCTTCGACGGGCCGCGTCCGGAGTGGCCGCTCAACGCGGCGCTCGCCCGGCTCGGGGCGGAGCCCGGCGCGTGGATCGACCCGTTCGCCGAGCTGGGCCTGCACGTCGAGCGGAGCACCGCCGGCTGGCTGGCGCACGGGCGCCGACGGCTGAGCGCCGACTACTGGGACGAGCTGGCCGAGGAATGGGAAAACCGGCAATCTGCGGGCGGGCAGCAACCTGAACGGCCCGGTCCCGTTGGGGACTGGGGGATTCCATGAAATTGCGACAATTTGGCTTTATAGCCGCGCTGACGACGGCTGCCTGGGTCTCGGGCAGCGGCGTGCACCCGCCGCTGCGCGAGTTGGACGGCCGGCCCGTCGGGGCCGTCGAGGTGGTCGACCTCAACGGCCTGCGCGACGTCGAGTTCGGCGACACCGAGGACGAGCTGACCCGGCGGGGCATCCTGCGCTCCGACATCGACGCCTGCGGCCCGGCGCTGGCCGGGTACGACACGACCAGTCCCATCTTCGTCGACGACCGGCTGGTGCTGCTCTGGCTCGGCGAGGCGACGCGCACCCCGCAGGGAGTCACCGCCGGCATGCCGGTCGACGAGGTCCGCACCCGCTACCCGTCCGCCCGGGAGCTGGACGCTCCACAGGGGACGTACCGGCTCGACGGGCTGCTCGCCCGGCAGGGCGACCGGGCGTACCTCTTCCTGCACGACGGGCAGGCGGTGAAGAAGATCATCGCCGGGTACGCCGACTGGGCCCAGCGCCTCTTCGACGAGGGCCACAGCCCCTGCTGAACGCAGGCGCCCTCCGCACTCGGCCACCGCCCGCGACAGGCGGCCACGCCACGCCCCGGCCACCGCCCGCACCGAACTCCGCCCGCCGGCGTGCACCTGACGGAAGCATGAGGTCCACGGTGCCGGGTAACCGCCGGGCATGGCGCGGTACACGAAGCCCGAACTCAGGGAGCAGGTCAAGGAAGAGATCAAGGCCTCCGACAAGGGCGGCCGGCCGGGACAGTGGTCGGCACGCAAGTCGCAGCTGGTCACCCAGGAGTACAAGAGGCGCGGCGGGGGCTTCGTCGGCCCGAAGGACGAACGGCAGAAGTCCCTCCAGCGCTGGGGCGGCGAGCACTGGCAGACCAAGGAGGGCGACACCCGGGCGCGGCACGGCGACGAGACGAGCCGCTACCTGCCCGAACAGGCCTGGAAGGAGCTCTCCGAGAAGGAGAAGCGGGCGACCGACGCCAAGAAGCGGAAGGAATCAAAGTCCGGCAAGCAGCACGTCGCCAACACCGGACCGGCCAAACGCGCCCGCCGCAACGCCACGTCGGCCGAACAACTGTCGGAGCTGCCGGTCGCCGAGGCGGCCAAGCTAGTCCGCGACCTCGACAAGGGCCAACTGAAGTCGGCACTGCGCCGCGAACGCGACGGCAAATCCCGCAAGACCCTCATCACCCGCCTGGAAAAGGAACTAAGCCGCCGCTGACCGGCCCCTCCGCCCCGCCCCACCCATCTCGACGTCGATCATGCACTCGTGGTGGGCAACAGCTACCCAGACGCCCCTTTCGCATGGCACCACAACTGCATGATCGACGCAGGCAGGGGTGCGGGGGGGGTGCATGCGAGAACGCCCGGCCGATCCTTGCGGATCTGCCGGGCGTTCTCGCACTTCACGAGCGGTGGCGGAGGGATTTGAACCCTCGGAGGGCGTAAACCCTCACACGCTTTCGAGGCGTGCTCCTTAGGCCGCTCGGACACGCCACCGCCGAGAAGGGTACATGACCCCGGGTTCGGACGCCGAACCGGTACGCCCCGGGGCGGCCTGGCAGGATCCTTGCCATGAGTACGCACATCGGCGCGAAGCCGGGAGAGATCGCCGAGCGGGTCCTGATGCCGGGCGACCCGCTGCGGGCGAAGTGGATCGCGGAGACCTACCTCGAGGGCGCGCAGTGCTACTCGACGGTCCGGGGCATGCTGGGCTTCACCGGCCGCCACAACGGCGTCGAGGTCTCCGTCCAGGGCTCCGGCATGGGCATGCCCTCCGCCTCGATCTACGCCCATGAGCTGGTCAACGAGTACGGCGTGAAGAGCCTGATCCGGGTCGGCTCCTGCGGGGCACTGACCGAGGACCTGCGGCTGCGCGACGTGATCGCGGCGATCGGCTCGTCCACCGACTCGAACATGAACCGGATGCGCTTCGACGGGCTGATCGACTACGCCCCGGTGGCCGACTTCGGGCTGCTGCGTACGTCGGTGGAGGTGGCCGAGCGGCGCGGCATCGCGATGCGGGTCGGGCCGATCCTGGCGGCGGACGCCTTCTACACCGACCGCCCGGACCTCTACGACAGCCTCGCCGAGTACGGCGTGCTGGCGGTGGAGATGGAGTCGGCGGCGCTCTACACGATCGCCGCCCGGTTCAAGGCCCGCGCCCTGACGCTGCTGACCGTCAGCGACCACATCAAGACCGGCGAGAAGACCACCTCCGAGGAGCGTGAGCAGACCTTCAGCCAGATGGTCGAGATCGCCCTGGACACGATCATCGCCTGATCCTCGTCGGCCCCGACGCCGCCCGCCGTCCGTCCCCGGATGGCGGGCGGCGTCGCTATGTCGTGACCATGGTCACGCCAAGAAACTATACGAACGGTCGTGCTTATTCATTAGCCTGTGCCCATGACAGTCGACGGACGCGTCGCGCGGGGCGACCGGACCCGCACCGCCGCGCTGGACGCCGCCGTGGTCCTCGCCACCGAGGTCGGCCTGCACGGGCTCTCCCTCGCCCAGCTCGCCGACGCGCTCGGCGTCAGCAAGTCCGGCCTCTTCGCGCACTGGGGCTCCAAGGAGGCGCTCCAGCTCGCCACCGTCGACCGGGCGGTCGAGCAGCAGCGGGAACGGGTCATCGAGCCGGCCCTGCGCGCCCCCCGGGGCGTACGGCGGCTCTGGGCACTGCACCAGGCCCGGATCGACTTCTTCGCCGCCCGGGTGCTCCCCGGCGGCTGCTTCTTCGCCAGCGCCGACTTCGAGTACAACGCGCGCCCCGGCCCGGTCCGGGACCGGCTCGCCGAGGTGTTCGGCCGCTGGACCGCGTTCCTCGAACAGCTCGTCCGCGAGGCGGTCGCCGCCGGCGAGCTGCCCGCCGACGTGGACGTCGCACAGCTGGCGTACGAGATCGACGCCCTCGGGATCACCGCCGCGATGCGCTCCCGGCTGCTGGACCCCGACACCGCCTACCGGCACGCCCGCCAGGGCCTGCTGAACCGACTGCGGGCACTGTGCCCCGATCCGACCCTGCTACCGGAAGGCCTCTCATGAGCCACGCCATCGTCGACCAGCCCGCCGTCGAGTTCGGTCACGTCGCGCACGTCGCGGTGCACTTCGACGACCTCGACGCGTTCGGCCTCCTGCACAACGCCCGGTACGCGGTGCTGCTCGAACGGGCCCTGACCGGGTACTGGGCGGACCACGGTGTCGCGTTCCAGGCCGGCCAGCAGAGCGCACCGGACGTGTTCCACGCCGTCCGCGAGTTCACCATCACCTACCGGGCCCCGGTCACCGGGACCGGCCCCGTGGCGGTGCACTTCTGGCTCGACCACTTCGGCACCAGCAGCGCCCGGTACGCCTACCGGTTCCACTCAGTCGACGGACGCATCGTGCACGCGGAGGGCCAGCGGTCGATCGTCCGGGTCGACCCGGCGACCCTGCGCCCCGCCCCCTGGACCGACACCGCCCGCGCGGTGGCCGCGACCCT